>CAINWE010000291.1 GCA_903854365.1 Oligoflexia bacterium | reverse complement strand
GTCACTCATCCGAGTGATTCTCATGGTGGTTCCAAGTTCATTCGACTTTTTCCGAATACTGCTGTTTTGAATCAAGACTAATTTGATTGCTGAGTCAGATGCGGTAATTTCGTTTCATTACTTCTGGGCATGCGTTCTCTCCATTCGTTTCCTCCGGGTTTGATTCTAGACTGAAATGGTGCTATATTGCGCACCATTGTGAAATCAGACACTCAAAATCAGATCCGGCAACAGGTCCTCGCTCAACTTCGGTTGGTCTCCCTAGAGGGCCATCAAAGGCGGAGTGAGCTGGTCGTTGCGCACTGGCAGGCGCGCTGGGTCCAGTTATTGGGCTCGGATCGTCTGCCTTCGGGGTTTAAGGTCGGTGTGTACCGATCGCTTCCAACTGAATTTCAATCAGAAAGTTTAAATCTGTTTTTAGCCCGAGCCGGGTTTCAGCTCTATTTTCCGCGCGTGGTCACCCAAGTCGCAGCCGATCAGGTAGGTGCGTCTTCGAAAGCTTTGGAATGGGTGCCGATGCCCCCTGAGTCGGTGGTGAGTGGCCGCGGAGATACGAGTTTTTGGCAACCAGGTGCTTATGGGATTATGGAGCCGAGCCCGGATCGAGTCGCCGACGCAGCTCCTGATCTTGATCTGGTGGTAGTTCCTGGGGTTGCCTTTGGATGCCAGGGAGAACGAATTGGGCGGGGTGGGGGTTTCTACGATCGGTGTTTAGCTCAGGTGCCGAAAGCGCTGCGATTAAGTTTCGTTTATGATTTTCAAGTTTTAGAGAGTTTGCCGCAAAATCCGTGGGATCAATCGGTACACTGGATTTTTTCCGAAACGTCCGAAGTGAGGACTGAGTTTATAGAGAAGTGGTTGCAACGATGCTCCAAAAAATGAGTTTGAATGAAGAAGAGCAAGCCAAGCGATTGCTCTGTATTGCGATTGCACGACAAGCGACCCAGACGGTGAGTGCGCTGAGTGTTGCCCGTGTGACCTTCACGGAGGGTCAAGTGAAGGAAGGTATCAAAGGCAAGATCGTTGGAAAAGAGGGCCGCAACGCAAAGTTCTTTGAAGAACGAGCGGGCGTCGATCTGCTCCTCAACGAAGAGTCTCACGCCGTGGTGATCTCGAGTTTTGATGTCTTTCGGCGTGAGGTAGCCCGCTTAGCTTTGGAGATGCTGATTCGAGATGGGAGAATTCAGCCGGCCCGCATTGAGGATTGCTTGGCGCAGGCCAAGGCTCAGGTCGATGAGCTCGTCCGCGAGGCGGGCATGAAGGCTGCGCGTTCGCTCCAGGTGGAGGGCATTCACCCCGCGGTCTTGCGGGTTTTGGGGACTTTAAAGTTACGACATAGTTTTGGTCAAAATCAATTGGAGCATGCGATCGAGACAGCCGGGCTTTGTGGGAGTTTGGCCGCAGAGCTGGGTTTTGATGTGCCGTTGGCGCGCCGAGCCGGGTTGCTCCATGATTTGGGTAAAGCGCTCGATCAAACTCACGATGGGGGCCATGCTCTTGCCGGGGCTGAGTTTGCCAAGCGCTATGGCGAGAGTGCCGAAGTGGTTCAAGCGATCGCAGCTCATCATGAGGAAGCCGTGCCGGAGTCGTGGCTCGATCATTTGGTGATTGCAGCAGACGCGCTTTCGGGAGCGCGGCCGGGAGCTCGCAACGGGTCAGCCCAGGCGAGTTTGGATCGCGCGGAAGCCTTGGAGAAGATTGCGCTCCAGATCCCGGGAGTTGAACAAGCCTACGCTGTTCAGGCGGGGCGAGAGATTCGCGTTTTTGTCGACAGTGCTCGCGTTTTGGATGCTGACGTGGAGCGAATTGCCAGGGAGATTGCCGAGCACATCCAAATTGAGGTGCGCTTTCCTGGGCAAATTCAAGTCACGGTTTTGCGAGAGTTACGAACGACTGCAATGGCAATGAGTGAACGAGGTTTAAATAAAAAATGAAGATTTTGTATTTTGGTGACACGTTTGGACGCCCGGGGCGTGAAGCGGTTCAAGTGGCCATGACTCGACTGGTGCCCCAGCACCAGATCGACTTTGTGATTGTGAATGGTGAGAATTTTGCTCATGGCAACGGGATTCTCCCGGAGATGGCCGAGCAGTTCTTTGGGCTAGGTGTGGACGTGATAACGACTGGAAATCACGCCTGGGATCAGCGCCAGATTATTCCCTATATGGCGACTTCGACCCGGATTTTGCGTCCCGCTAATTATCCGGATCACCCGGCGTACAAAGCTCCGGGGCGTGGCCTGACGGTAGTGGAGTCGAAGCGGCGGCCTGGGCTCAGGCTAGGGGTGCTCCAGGTCATGGGTCGGGTTTTCATGGATGCACTGGATTGTCCTTTTCGAACCGCGGAGCGCGAGGTTGATCGCTTGGACGAGCTAGGGATTCAATGCATTTTTGTCGATTTTCACGGCGAAGCCACCTCGGAGAAGCAAGCGTTTGCTCACTTCATGGATGGCAAAGTGAGCGCCGTCGTAGGGAGTCATTCTCATGTGCAAACCGCGGATGAGCGGGTGCTTCCCGGTGGGACTGCTGCCATCACCGATGCCGGGATGTGTGGGTGTTTTGATTCGGTTATTGGGGTGAAAAAGGAAATTTCTATCCAGCGGTTTTTGACGAAGCGGCCTGTTAAATTCGAGGCAGCAGAAGGGCCGGGTGGCTACAGTGCTGTCGTCGTTGATGTGGATGAGGCCACTGGCAAGGCTCGTTCAATTTTGCGGCTCCGCGAAATTCATGCGGGAGAATTGTTGAATACGATTTCGTAAGAGACGCCGTCTGGCTCCTTAGGCTAGGCGTTAGTCGCAGTTCCCTTTCTTGCAGCCGCCGACGGGACAGGGTCCTGTGCCGCACTTTTCTCCACCGCAGGCACCCTTGGTTTTTTCGAAAGTCCAGGGGCGCGGAATTTGATTAATTGCCTGCAGAGCGAGATCGAGGCTGGGGTAGGCTTGGTAGCCTAAGTACTCACCCGTGGTATGTCGCAGAACAAAGGCTAAGAAGTTCTCTTTTTGCTCGGGGTGCGCAGTAATTCCAGCCATGAGGTCCTCATCGATTAAAAATCCGCTGGAGTAGTTCTCTGGAGTCAGGAGTGCCGTGTTTTGCATGAGTCCGAAAATTAGCATTTTTTGTAAGGATTTTCTGAAGATTTAGTTGCGCAACACGAAAAAATTTCGTATTCAGGGGTTCGGTCTATTGATTCAATCAATGGTTGCAGTGGGGTTGTAGCTCAGTTGGTAGAGCACCTGCTTTGCAAGCAGGGGGTCAG
>CAINWE010000290.1 GCA_903854365.1 Oligoflexia bacterium | reverse complement strand
CTCCTGAACTCAACCGGGCACACGCCCACTATGAAGCGAGAAGAACCGAAGAACCGAACCGAAGAACCCCAAAAAGGCAAAAAAAAAGTCCCCCCTAGTCACGATTAGGGAGGACGTTTTTTCGACTTCACTGTTAAATGGCGGGAGTGATGGGACTCGAACCCACGACCTTCGCCGTGACAGGGCGACGTTGTAACCAACTCAACTACACCCCCGCATGAACCATGTCTGAACTACCTCAGCAGCAATCCAAACTTGCATACGACAGCTATTCTATTTTTCTCTTCTTGTCAACGCGGATTGTTATGAAAGTCACAGATTCAGCTTCATCTGACCCTAACCCAGGAGCGGAAACTTTCTTTTCGCGTACTCAGCGGTGAGGACGGCCTGCATTTCGCTCAAAACATAGTCATAGATGTATTGCAGATTTTGCTCTTCCGTCCAATCAGGCCGACACAACGCCTGGGGATCAATCGGGGGCAAAATCCTAAAGTCCATCTTAGCGGGCATTGGCACGAAGATCGAAAAAAACGCACTCGGCGCCAAAAGAAGCGGAAAAAAAGTCACTAAACCCGATGCCACGCACCAGAAAAAAAACAAAGAGCGAAAGGTAACTGGAACACCATGAAGCCGAAACCGTTCTTTCAATCCGAGTCGCTCGGCGATTTCTTCGCCTCGATTCAAAATCACGTAGCTCTCATGGGCACCAATACTCACAATAGGCACGATTGGCACTTGAGCCTTGAGAGCTAAGCGGATAAACCCCTTACGCTGATAAAAGTCGACTTTCTTTCGCTCAGTAAACGGTCGGAACGATTCTTTTTCACCCCCTGGATAAACCAGAAGCGAGTAGTCCCGGCAAAGCGCCTCGTAAGCAATTTTCGGATCCGCCGGAATCGCTCCAAGACGAGGAATAATCCACCGAAAAAACGGATTCTCAAGAGCGACCCCATGAGCCAAACCCAGCGCTCGCCGAGACGTGCCGAAACGCTTCCACCAAGCATAAAAAACCATGAGAACTTCAAAGGTCAGGAGGCCATTGTGATTGCCCACAAAAAGAGCCTTCTGCTCTGGAATATTTTCCCAGCCCGAAACATCACAGCGAAAGTAATAGTCGTACAGTCCCCGCAAAAACGGCTCGATGCTCCGCGCAAAATCCCCGTCGATTCGACCTAAATCCCGAAAAAGCCGTCTCGTTTGTGCTGCAGTCGCCATAAAACGCCCCGTTCATTGGCACTTTGCTTGAGCGAGGAGAAATTGTCAATTATTGGAGCAGGAATTAAACAGCGTCGTCGCCACCACCACGCGCCCACTCTCCAGTCATTCTGCACGAGAGGTAGGACTTAATGAAACCATCCAAATCGCCATCCAACGTTTTCTCCGCCGTAGGGACGACAAAGCCAGTCCGATGATCCTTCACCATCTTATAAGGATGGAGAACGTACGAGCGAATCTGAGAACCCCAAGCGATGTCCTTCTTAGTGTCTTCGATGGCCGCCTGTTTTTTACGCTCTTCTTCTAAGTGACGCTCATAAAGGCGCGACCGCAAAACTTTCATGGCCAAATCTTTATTCTTAATCTGAGAGCGCTCCTGCTGACAGGCAACTACAATTCCAGACGGCATATGGGTAATACGGACCGCCGAGTCCGTCGTATTCACTCCCTGCCCGCCTTTTCCGCCGGCACGATAGACGTCAATTCGGAGATCAACGGGATTAATCACCACTTCAAAATCATCGTCAATTTCTGGAGTCACAAAAACACTCGTGAACGAAGTATGACGCCTCGCGTTCGAATCAAACGGCGAAATCCGAACTAAACGATGCACTCCTGCTTCGGATTTCAACTGGCCATATGCAAACGGACCGGTGATGGTCAGAGTCGCGTTCTTAATTCCGGCCTCTTCTCCCACGAGCGCATCCAAGAGCTCAACGCGAAACCCCTTGTCCTGACCCCACCGCTGATACATTCGCAATAGCATCTGAGCCCAATCCTGGGACTCCGTTCCCCCCGCCCCTGCATTAATCGTCACGATGGCATTTTTGGGGTCCACTTCCTCGGAGAGCATTTTGTGAAATTCAACCGACTCAAAGCGACTCACCAAGGCGGGGATCATCTCAGAAACCTCCGCCACAGTCGCTTCATCATTTTCACTTTGAGCCAATTCATAGAGCGTAGCAGCATCATTGAGAGCCCGCTCCAGCTCAAAAAACTCATTTACCTCGGACTCCAAGCGCGACTTTTCTTGAGTCAAAGCTCGTGCTCTCCGGTTGTCATTCCAGAAGCCGTCTTGTTGGGAGATATCGTTCAACTCTTGGATTCTTCTTTGTTTGACCGTCAGGTCAAAGTGAACCTCGTAGAAAAGACAGCTTCTCGGTCAAATCAGCCAGAGCAGCGCGAATTTCATGAGGAGCCAAAAGAGGAGAAGCATTTGAGGATTTTAAATTCATTTCTTTTTCTTACCTGACGTAACGCGTTCGATCAAGCCCAAGTCATGGGACTCGGGCCTCCCCCAAAGACTTAAAAGGTGAGCCTCCCACTGGGCCATCTCCTGAGCCTCCCGAGGCCCGAGCTCGTGATCGAAACCCAAAAGATGCAGGAGCCCATGCACCAACAAGACATCGAGCTCCGCAGAGGCCGAGTGCCCCAATTCGCGAGCCTGATCCTTGAGGACCGGCAGGCCAATCACCAACTCCCCCAAAAAACCCAATTTCGGAAAAGGCTGGGGAGCGGGAAAACTCAAAACATCAGTCGCATAGTCGTGTTTGAGATAGGTCTGATTGAGCTTTTGGATCGTCGCCCGTCCCACGACCTTCAAGTGAACCACCCAAGGCCTTCTTCGATTTTTTCTAGCGAGTTCAGGCAGAGATTGACTCATCTCCAAAAGTTTTTTGAGTCGCACCTGACCTTCGATCTGAAACTCTCCGATCGTATTGAGTTTTGACTGGACTTGAGACACACAAATTCCTTTCTCTGATTCTCATCGCTCTTTTTTAATGTTAGAGGTTTCGCCATGAGTAGTCCAGAGCCAAGCAGCCCATCGAAAATTGAATCTTTTTCCCGTCTGATCTCCACCGTCCATCGCCTCCGGGCCCCCGGTGGCTGCCCCTGGGACCAAGCCCAAACTCACCAAAGCCTCAGACCTTACCTGATCGAAGAAGCCTACGAAGTCATTGATGTTATTGATCAAATCCACTCCCAAGAAGATCTAAAAAACGCACCCCTCGCCCGAAATTTTCGTGAGGAACTCGGGGACGTCCTCATGCAAGTCGTCCTTCATACAGAGATGACCCAAGAGCAGGGTGCGTTTGATATTTACGACGTGGCTGAAGCCCTCAACGAAAAACTCATCCGACGACACCCTCATGTATTCGGCGACATTAAGGAAGACACGGCCGACAACGCCGTCAAACGCTGGGAAAAAGAAAAACAAAAGGAAAAAAAAGGAGACCCCAAGGCCAGCGTCCTCAGCGGAATTCCAAAAGGCTTACCCTCGTTGCAGCGATCCACGCGAGTCATAGAAAAAGTCACCCGAGTCGGCTTTCAATGGGCAGATATGACGGGCCCCCTCGCCAAAGTCGAAGAAGAACTGGGAGAACTCAAGGAAGAAGTCCTAGCATTAGAAAAGCTGAAAAACTCAGGCTCACCCGTAGACACCTCGACTGAGGCAGTACTCAAACGTCGCATTGAATCCGAACTCGGAGATCTGCTTTTCACCCTCAGTAACGTCGCCTACCTGCAGAAGATCAACCCAGAGGATGCTCTCCGAGGAACCCTCTCACGCTTTGAAAGACGCTTTCGCCATGTTGAAAATCGCCTCAAATGGCAGGGCAAGACTCCCGAGCAATCTCAACTCAGTGAAATGGACCGCTACTGGGACGAAGCCAAAACTCTCGAAAAGACTGAAATCTGGGGACTCACGGGCGGTATTGCTTCCGGCAAATCGACCGTCGCGCAGATCTTCCGAGAGAAGGGCATTCCGGTGATCGACGCTGATCAAATCAGTCGTGAACTCACTCAAGAGGGCGGGGCCGCACACGCCGCGATTCTTCAACGTTTTGGCACCAACGACCGTTCCAAACTCCGTGACCTCGTCTTTGCAGACCCACAAGCCAAAACGGATCTCGAAGCCATTCTCCACCCGCTCATTCAGGCCAAAAGCACGGATGAAATACTCCGACTCGCTCACATGCACCGACTCATCGTGTACGAAGCAACACTCCTCGTAGAAACCGGCCGCTCCCAGGAGCTTTCAGGACTCATCACGGTTGAAGCGTCTCACGAACTCCAACTTGCTCGGCTTTCGGCCAGAAACCAATTCAGTCCGGATCTTGCCGAATCCATCATCAACACTCAAGCCACCTCGGCAGAGCGGCGACAGCGAGCCAACTGGGTGATCGAGAACCAATCTGATCTCACCACCCTCAAACGTCAGGTCGAAGCCTTGATTCAAAAGCTCTCTTGATACCCAACAGAAGAACTTTAATTTTGATTATTTACAATCTATACTATGCCTCATAGAATAGTGTTCTGAGGAAACTATTCATGCGGAATCGCTTCGCCATTTTCATGGCTCTGACTCTCGCCGGCTGCAACGCCTTTCAAACTCTCGACCCCCCGAAGGGAGATGCACAAGATTTGGCAGCTGCTCGATCTGCTCTCGATCGAGGAGATTACGCCACGGCCACCCAATACTATCTCACCCTCTCCCCATCGCTCAACGATACGGAATACACGGAACTCGTGGCATCTCAGCTGTCTCAAAGCGGCATTCCGGTAGGGACCTTCGCATCTGCGATTATCGAGAGCGGAGCGAATATAGGCAGGCTCCTCACTCTTTTTGCTAATGAGCTCAGCTATCAAGCGTCTCCCTCTCTCAGACTGGAACTGTTTCACAATTATCAACGGGCCTTAAAAATTCATAACCCTCAGGCGCAAGGAGTCATGCGACTCGTCACCGCCCTAGCACTCATCGCCGAAATCCTCAGCGAGGACGCTGCAACTCCCGGCCATTACACGGCGGCCGATCTCGTTAAGAATCCAGCAGGCTGTCTCGGAGCATCCAGCAAATCTCTGGCCTCAGCTCTCGTCGACTGCCAAGGCGCCACCAATAAAAAGCTCATCTCTGGGCAACCCCTCGCGACCCCTCTCGCCTCGGCAACCGATGCCAACTTGTCTGGCGCTCCCACACTCTCAATGATCAGCGCGGGTATCCTCGAAATACAAACGGCGATCAGCCTCATCAACTCTCATAGCAAACTCACGAGCTCGGCAGCGTCTTTTATTACAGAATTCTCGGGCGCCACGATTGACTCAGTGGATAACAGTGGAAATAATCATAGCTCGCCGATTTTTCTCTATCTTTTACTCTCTCTGGGAGTGGGGAGCGTATCATGAACCCAGTGCACTTCAGTCGCATGTACTTATCCGCCCTTTCCGGACTCCTCCTGATAAGCGCATCAGCCTGGGGCGTTGAACCCATCATACGACCCTTCCTCAGCACCCGAAGCGTGGGCATGGGGGGTGTGGTAATGACCACAGGACTCTACGAGGAGAATTTCTTTAACAACCCAGCGCGCGTCACGGCAAATCCGACTTCAAAACTCACCGTCCTTGATGTGACTCTCCAAACGAACCAAAATACGCTCCAAGCAGCCCCCCACCTCTCAGGAACCCTAGAAAAAATTATCAATCAAGAAATCGGAAAAAATTTGCATGTCCGATCTCAATTCGTGCTGCCAGCTTGGTACTTAGCCACCAACGACAATCGCAGGCTTGCCCTAGGCATCGGAATCATCACAGGCGCTGAAGCGAATATCGCCATCAGCAACAATTACCACAGCAGCGGGTCGATCATCGCCGACTTTGGTCCAGCGATCACCGTCGGTTACAAGCTCTTACCGGATGAATCCCTCTCGGTTGGCATGACTCTGCATGGCACCTACCGATTTTCCAATAACGACAACTTAAGCCTGCTCGACCTGATCCAAGGGAGTCGAGGCAATTTTGGCTCTCTTTCCAACGCTGGCGCCATGTATAACGTAAACCTTGGGGTCACTTACCAATTTCTACAACTCGGAGCCTGGGAGTTTAATGCGGCCGTAGCGGGCCAGAACCTCCTCGGAGGGGCGTTTAATTTCAATCCCATTAAGATCGCCCAGGTTTCTCCGTCTCCCATTCCACAACCCAGGAGCTTTGGCTTTGGACTTTCAGTGAGCCGACGCGAGTGGTGGGCCTTGAAAAACTCCGTATTCGCGCTCGAGCTCTCCGACCTCAACAACAACGGTTCGGGCAGTATCTATCGTCTCCTGCACGCAGGTATGGAAACCCAATGGCAATTCCTCTCCCTCCGGGGTGGACTCAATCAGGGCTATTGGACAGCTGGCTTAGGAATTCAATTGCCCGTACTATCACTGAACTTTGCCAGCTACGGTGAGGAGTTAGGACTGAACGCAGGCCAACAAGAAGACCGCCGCTACGTGGCCAACCTCAGAATTCAGTTCTAAACGGAACAGACCTGAGATGACTACACGACACCTAGAACAAATGCTGAGACTGAATCTCAGTGAGAAGCAGCTCTAGCTGCTGAGACTCCTCAGGGGACTTGAAGATAAACTCAGCCCCCGCTCGAAACGCGTAGAGCTCTTTTGAAATAATATGGCTATTCAAATTATGTTCCTGGCACCAAACTAACTTCGCAAGTAAGACCAATTTCTTGGGCTCCGTAATGGTCAAACGAACATCCTGACCCGGGATGAGCGACACAGAAGCAAAAAAACCCACTCCCTTAGGGGAAAAATCATTTAAAATGAGACGCACCTTAGTTGTAGCAACAACCTCAGTCAATGCACCGTTGTCCGACTCCCCATATTTAAAGATCTCACAAAGCGCATCCATCCGCTTGATGTGAAAAATACGCTTTGATCTTCGCCTTTTTTTTCCGGGTGCCGGAGGCCCGCCCGGACTATTAGGAGTTTGCCACATGGAACTTAAATCCTACTTTTTAAGTAAATAAAGAGACAAAATCATCCCAGTTATTTTTTAATTTCGACTTCAACCTCAGTATCGCCTGCGTATGAAGCTGACTCACTCGAGACTCAGTTACGTCCAAGACCTTACCAATTTCCTTCAGATTTAAGTCTTCGTAATAATAGAGTGAAAGAACCAATCTCTGCTTCTCAGGGAGATCACGGATTGCGTCGGCGATCGTCTTTTTCACATGCGCTAAATTCACTTCGCTGTAGGGCGTTTGACTCTTCACCCCGCCATCGCCTCCACCATGAAGGGCTCGCTTATCAGACTTCGAGAAGTGAGATAGATCGTCGTACGAAAGGAGTGACACACTCCTCACTTGGCCTAATAACTCGTGATATTCAGCCTGGCTAATCCCTAACTCGAGACAAATTTCTTCATCCGTAGCTTGCCGGCCCTTTTGTTGTTCAATTTTAGCATAACAACGTTCTAAAATTTTTGCCTTTTCACGAACCGACCGTGGCACCCAGTCTTGAGCTCTCAGTTCATCGAGAATAGCTCCCCGAATGCGAAACTCCGCATACGTCTTGAACTTATTATCACGAGAGGCATCATATTTCTCGATCGCATCCATTAAGCCAATAACTCCTGAGCTCATCAAGTCATCGAGCTCGATATTAGCTGGCAATCTTGCGGCAATTTTTTGAGCAATATACTTAATCAAAGGAGCGTACTCTAGAACCAACTGATCCCGATTACTATTCACTGGGGAACAATCGGCTTTAACTAGTTTCTCCGTCTGACTAGCTTCACGGGCTAGTTCATCAGCGATCTCTTTCTGTAACGCCTCCTGCTCACGGGCCGCTTCTTCTGCGAGATTTTTTTCTTCAATCGCCTCTACCAACACCTGCTTATTGTCTTCAGAGGTCGACTGCTTTTTAGAGAGCTTTGCGCCACCCGACTGTAATTTAACATTCTGAGTCAACTTAGATTCAGAACCCGATTTAGCTGTATTTTTTAGATTCTCTCGGTATTTTTGAATCCCTTGATTTAGACTCATTTACTAGCCCCACCTTTTTTGCTCTTTATTTGATAGTAACAGAGATTTCAGATTCATCACCCGGCATAAATAAAAAAATTTTAAAAATCCATCAACAAAGATACCAATCGTTCCCGTGTCGCACCCTCAATATCATCTGGAACTTTTTGCCCAGTGGTGAAATAGAGCAGAGGCAAATCTACTTTTTGAGAGAGATTATAGAGGCCGCCGTATACAATCACTTCATCCAGCTTAGATAGAATAAGCCCCTTAGGCCGAAATGCGGAAAATTTACTTGCCGCATCAAAGAGCTCTGAATCTCTCGTGGTAGCGGATAAGACCAAAAAAGTCATCAGATCAGGGACCGCACCCAGTAGAGCTTGAATCTCAGTCAGCGATTGTGGATCCCGATGAGACCGACCGGTCGTATCCACGAGTACCAAATCTAAATTTCTAAAATCGATCAAGGCCATCTTCAGATCGTCAACGGATGCCACGGACCGAAACGGAACATGCAGGATCTTGCCGTAAGTCGCTAACTGATCAAATGCAGTGATCTTATAATAATCGAGATTAATCAGACCCACTCGGAGTCGACGCTTCAGTTGAGCCTCGCTAGCGATCTTCGCCAGGGTAGTGGTCTTCCCCACGCCAGTCGGACCAATAAACGACACCACGGCAGGGCCTCGCTCTTGCCGATCCGCCAGAACTTGGTCTAAAGGCGAAGCCACCCTGATCGTTTCCATTAACTCCGTAGCGACGGCGTCGACTACATGCTCAAGCTGCTTGGAATGCTCATTACCCAATTCAAAAGCAGCCTTCTTAATCAATGCAAGCGCGTATCGTCGTTCAACGCCATTCACGACAAGCTGCTCGAAAACATCTTGAAGTGCTGGAATATCCAGGGAAATATGAGGCAACTGACTCCGTCGATCATCCTCGCCTTCATTTTCCCTCGAGCCTCGCTGTCCTACTTCATCGCGCCCCCTCTTCATATCCTCCACCAGTTGCTTCAGCTCTCTGACCTCTTGCTCAAGGTCAGCAGCGCCTGCATGACGAGTCGCGCCTACTGGGCTCTGCCGAGCAGGTGGTATCAGCTTCT
>CAINWE010000289.1 GCA_903854365.1 Oligoflexia bacterium | reverse complement strand
TTCGATGTTTTTGTCTTTGAAGTGTATTTCCACACCCAGTTACCACCTGAAATATGCTTTAACCCTAAAGGTTAATTAAAAGGTATCACAAAGCTTTATCGGATGGAAGGATAAAAAGATTAACCTATAAGGTTAATTATGTCATATGGGGAGCTGCTATAGACCTACTGGCGAGCGGCACATGGTGCCCCGTACCCAATCAGACGCCTCACCATCTCTGGATGCCAGCTCCGCCCCTGGCACTTGGTCGGCACCTTCAGTTGAGTAAGGCACCGCGCAATAGCTCTCAGAGTGAGTCCCTCATTCTTCATTCCCTGGATCATTTCGATGACCCGTTGCTCGACCTTGAAATCGACCTCCCGCCCCTTGAAGACTCGCTTCCCAAAACGCGCGATGGAAGGGCGCCCATGGTGCTGAGATTTCTCCCTGACGGGAATTCCAGCACGTATCAACCCCCGTCTGACGGCGTCTTTGGAGGATAAATAGTGCTCGGCGATTTGGGCTATAGAAAGGCCTTCAACGGCGTATTTTTGTTGGAGGACAGCGGGATCTTTGTAAACGGGCGTATTGACTCATTAAGAAATCTAACCGAGGGGCGAGTTAATTTTGACTTGAAGAGTTAGGCTGCGATGAGCCCAGTATTCCTTTGCCGCAAAATCTCTTCGAACTGTTCGAGCTTATTCTGTAGTCCAATTTGCAGATGAAAGGAGTTGAGCCTAGATTTTCTTTCTTGGAGAACAGTCTTTTGTTGATCCGTAAGTGTCGAAGAGTTCATGAGACGCTGATAAGGGGTCAGAGCTGGTTCATATTCCTTCTTGATTCTTGATCCAATTCGCGTCTTACGCAGGAGCTTTTGGCTGGGCATGAAGAAGTTCTGGAGTGGGCCCCAATAGTCTCTATAGATTTCATTCATAAGAGGGATGAGGTCGGAGTCACCTAGCCGCACGTATCCAAAAAGCTGCCGAACATGGGTGAAGTTTTTCTGCTCGACATAGCAGTTGTCGTCCTTTTTATAAGGACGTGAGCGGGTCATCTGAACAGGGATTCCAGGTCGATTCTCCCTGAAATAGGTCATCAGCTCGTAGTTCATGAACTCGCTGCCTGAGTCGCTCTTAAAACCTCTTAAAATAAAAGGGAGGGCATTCTCTATGTCTCTCATCGCCTCAATGACTCGACCGGAGGACTTGCCCCAGAGAGCTCGATTTTCAGTCCAAGTTGCACAAATATCAGTCAGCGTGAGCGAGTTTGCAAAAGTACCCGCCAGAGCGTTACCGCAGTGAGCCTACCGTATCTGCTTGGACCTGTTGACCAGGTTCGGTAATGTTCCAGTCTTTGGCTTGGACTGGGATCTGGTTTTTGATTCGTGGGGCGCAAGATCGGGTACCGCCGACCCCTGTCTGAGGCCCTTGGCGGTATGGCCTGAGTAATCGATCAAGGTGAGCTCGACTCACATCTGTGATTGTTTTAACAAGTTCGGGGCTGGCTGCCAAATCAGGGTGCTCGTCATAGCGAATCCATTCAGGTAAAGCGGCCTTAAGCTTTACCGAGCCTGGCTTGCCTAGGGCTCTCCATAGCCTCACAAGATGAAATAAGAAATCAGACGTGTATTTTAAAGTTCGCCCTCTAGGCCGAACGAGCGTGGGTTCGATTTGTCCATTCAAAATGGCAATGGCGTACTTGCGGGAGTACCCACAGACTTGACAGAATTCGTTGAGAATTGCAGTTTTCTTAATTCGGCACGAATTTTTATAGCGCTCACGGATTAAATTCAGGTATTCCTGTCTTAACTGGTGACTCATGATTTCTCCTCACCGTTGATTATTTCTAGTAAACTTACTCTACGGTAATGGAATCATGAGTCAACCAGGTCGTCACTCAAAATAACCTGACCTAAGCCTCCGCCAAAACTCAAATTTTTCGTCCCCAATGGTTAGATTTTGCATGAGCCAATTCGTACTTGTGGATCATTCGATTTCCGGGGTGAAGGCAGCTGAGTTTTTTAAAAGCCTTCCGATCCTGCCGAGTCGCATCAGAAGTGACAACGGCCCGGAGTTTGATTCAGCAGCTTTAGCTTTATTTGTTGATGATCTCGGACTTATTCATGACTTCATTACTCC
>CAINWE010000288.1 GCA_903854365.1 Oligoflexia bacterium | reverse complement strand
GACTTATGACCAGGCCGAGCGATTAGCCGAGACCAGACGACTGCTCCTGACCACGGGTGAGGACAAAGCAGTGGATTTGGACTTTGAGGCAAATATGACAGCGGCGGGTATTAGTTATGGTAACCCACAGATTGTCAATGCGACTCTTGCGCGCATTGGAGATCGTAAGCAAGTGATCCTAAAGCCGCTTAAGGCGGGTGAGACTACGGTGACGATTCGCGATGTGAGAGGCGAAATCGGAATTATCTTTGTTGTTCGAGTGACTGGAAATAATTTATTA
Organism: Oligoflexia bacterium; assembly: GCA_903854365.1. Taxonomy (GTDB): domain Bacteria; phylum Bdellovibrionota; class UBA1018; order UBA1018; family UBA1018; genus CAINWE01. The sequence continues at coordinate 6,207 of CAINWE010000288.1, read as the reverse complement.
AGAATTAAATCAGAGATATCGGATCTGCTGCGAGATATTGAGGGCATCTCGATCCGAGTGGTCGGTGCCAAGGTCATAATCGAAGGTGAGGTTTTAGTGCCGGCAGATTACGGTCGGCTCTTTGCAGTCATTTCTGATAAAACCTACATTGACTCAGTTTTAAATCTGACGATTCTGTCTCCCATGGCTATGCAGTTTTTGGCCAATCGAATTCAGACTGATATTTCTGTCTTTGCTCCCAACGTGAAGACTCGAGTTGTAAACGGAATGATTTTTCTAGAGGGGACTACCAATTCGCTAGACGAAGCGAAGAGGGCGCTTCAGATTGCTACGCTTTATCTGCCTGAGATCAAACCGAGTAGTTTATTGGATAAGGATGTGACCGCGCAGCACGCAGCACAGAGAACCCTCGTGCAGAATTTTATTATGGTGAACCCCCCTCCGCCCAGGAAGACAGAGAAACTGGTGAGGGTGACTGTCCATTTTGTGGAGCTGTCTAAGGATTATAATAAGGTCTTTGGATTTAAATGGCAGCCGGGCTTTACGTCGGATCCGTATCTGAGCTTAGGGCAGAATACAGCCGGAGGTACGAGCGGGTCGTCCGGTGCAGTTTCGTTTGGAGGCACGATATCGAGTCTTCTCCCGAAACTTGACAGTGCTCAGCAGGCCGGCTACGCGCGAGTACTAAAAACTGCAACGTTGGTTGTACGAAGTGGGCAGCCGGGGAGTATCAACGAGTCCACTGAAATGCCATTTATGGCTGCAGGCCAAAATGGCCAAATGGGAGCTCAAAGCAAGTCAGTTGGGCTGACTCTTAATGTGACCCCCATGATCCTCGGTCAGAGTGAAGATATCCAAATGGATATCGATCTTTCCCAAGTCGATGTCGTCGGGCGTGCTCCTACTAATGGGGGCGCTCCGACCACTGCTACCCATAAAGTAAACACGAAGGTATTCGTCAAGTCGAGTGAGAGCGCTGCCATCGGAGGGGTGAACTCGAACGACATTGGTACAGACTTTAATAAAGATGATCCAGGTGCAGGGAGTTTTAGCTCGTCAGGTACCGCCACGACAATCCCTCTCTTTAATTTGCTTCACTCTAAAGCTTACCGAAAGAAAAAGACCAACTTCGTAGTTTTTGTGACTCCTCAGATTATCGACAATGCCTCCGAGGGGACAGAAGATCTTAAGAAGAATTTTAGAGTTAAGGTGAACTAGGAGATTAATGAATATATGGCGGGACACATTATTGCAGTTGTGGGTGGAAAAGGGGGCGTGGGAAAAAGTGTATTCGCCGCAAACCTCGCAATTTCCCACCTTCAGGAGTTTAAACAGCGGCCTTTGATTGTTGATCTAGATTTGAGCAGTTTAGGCGATCAAAATATTATCTTAGGCCAGAGTCCTCAGAAGAACATCGTAGATGTTTCCAAAATGCCCCCTGGCCCAATTGACCCGAAGTCTCTGAGTCCCTATATGGTGAACGCCTCTGCGGGCTATAGCTATATTGGGGCCCCTAAAGATGCGATCGTCGCTAGGGATATTGATTTAGATGGCATCGGACGGTTTTTGAAGGCAATCACGCAGGTTTTCAGCTTGATAGTCGTCGATTGCGGCAATGGAACTGACCCAGCAGCTCTAAAAACCTTTGAGGCAGCCACGGTGATCATTGTTGTCACGACTGCTGACGTCATCGTGATTAATCAAACGAAGCGAATTCTGGGTAAAATACAGGAGCTCCTCTTTCCTCCTGAGATGGTACAGATTGTGATCAATCGGTACTCTCAGGCAAATATTATCAATCCGCAAATCATTCAAAAAAATTTAGGCAGGCCAATTTATGCGGCTGTCCCCGAGGATATGGCAACTTGCGAGGCATCACTCGCTAAGAGCACTCCATTGTGTATTGGAGCGGCAGGCAGTCCTATTGCCCGCGCTTACCACGACATCGTCAGAAAGATGCAGCAGACTAACCTACTGGAAACGTTATCAAAGCTGAATAAGCCGAGTGGGGTTGTTGCAAAAGCACAAGCGGGCTTATCCGCTGGGGTGACAGGCGTGAGTACCGACGGTGGGGTGAATGCCTCGAGCAAGAATGGAGTCGGCACCCTGGATTCTTGGACTGCGATGAAATTACGCATTCACAAAGCGCTGGTTGAGCAGATGGACTTGAAGAAAATGAACACCGATACGAATGACTCCAAGCAGCGGGCAGTGTTGAGAGAGAGGACTCAGAAGGCTGTCCTTGATGTTCTGGGTAAAGAAGATACCAGTGCGCTTCTGAATACTCGTGAGCTCAAAGCACAGATGTTGAAGGAGGTGTTAGACGAGGCTCTTGGGCTGGGGCCTCTGGAAGACCTCCTGGCTGATGATACAGTGACCGAGATCATGGTTAATGCTAGGGATCAGATCTATATTGAGAAGAGCGGGAAGCCGCAACTTTCGAAGGTAAATTTCTCTAGCGAAAATCAAATGATGAATGTGATCGAGCGCATCGTAACGCCGCTGGGACGGCGTGTAGATGAGAAAATCCCCTACGTCGACGCTCGACTCCAGGACGGGTCGCGGGTTCATGTCATCATACCTCCTCTTGCGCTGAGAGGGCCTACCATCACGATTCGAAAATTCCCTAAAAAGAGAATTGAGTACAAAGATTTGATTCAATTCGGATCGATTACCGAGGAGATTGCCGATTTTCTCAGGTGCTGTGTTGAAGCTAAATTAAATATCGTGGTCTCTGGGGGTACTGGCTCAGGGAAGACGACACTATTGAATGTTCTTTCCAACTTTATTCCGTCTACCGAACGAATTATAACTGTCGAGGATTCAGCGGAGTTACAGTTGGGTCAAGAGCACGTAGTTCGATTGGAGACCCGTCCAAAAAATATCGAGGGTGAAGGGGAAGTTAGTATCCGTGATCTCATTAAATGCTGCCTAAGAATGCGGCCAGACCGTATTGTGGTGGGAGAGTGCCGCGGGGGAGAGGCCCTCGATATGCTGTCGGCTATGAATACGGGACATTCCGGATCTTTAACGACACTACATGCGAATAATCCGCGTGAATGTCTGGCAAGATTAGAAACCCTAGTGATGATGGCTGGTCTTGGGCTTTCACCTAAAGCGATTCGCGAGAATATTGCATCAGCAGTGGGTGTCATTATTCAACAGTCTAGATTGTCAGATGGAGCTAGAAAGGTGACTTACATCACGGAAGTAGTAGGGATGCAGGGAGAAGTAGTGAGTCTGCAGGATATCTTTGTTTTTAAGCAAGAAGGAATGGATAAAAAGAGAAAAGTCGTTGGAAGATTTGTTCCAACTGGCTTCATCCCGAAGTTTGTTGAGGATATGGAGGCAAAAGGAATGAAAATTTCAAGAAGTCTATTTGCTTCTAAGTAGAAGAAAAGTTGTCATTTTATGTTAAAATTTTTTGGACTAATTTTTTGTGGAATTTCAAGCTTTCTTTTTGCTTACTACTACAGCGGAAGATTTTTTGACTGGCTCAGGTTTCAGTCGCTTGGGACCCGAGACTATATTGTTGAGAAATTGGCACTCATGTTTATTGAGATTTCAGCTGAGAGAATCCTGTTAGGGCTCATGTTAATTAGTTTTGGATTGGGATCTGCAGTTTTCTTGGTGTTTTTGCCGAGAATTTTTCCGGGACTTCCCCTGGCTATTATTACTACGTTTATAGGATGGAAAGTTCCTAAACCCATAGTAGACTGGGCATTTAAACGTCGTTTAAATCAGTTTGTTATGCAGATGGTAGATGGCCTGAGTTTGATGTCGAATGGACTGAAGTCAGGACTGTCTGTAGTTCAATCGTTAGCGCTGGTGACCCAAGAGATGCCGAATCCTATTCAACAAGAATTTAATTTGGTACTCAGCGAGAATAAACTGGGCGTTTCGCTCGAAGACGCATTCTCAAATTTGGCAAAGCGGATGCCGGCTGATGATGTTGAGATGTTTGTGACCTCCGTGAATATCTTAAAGGAGACTGGTGGTAATCTGGCCGAGACTTTTGATACGATTGTTGTCACAATTCGAGAGCGTGTGAAGGTCGAGAGTAAGATTTCAGCGCTGACGACTCAAGGATTTTATCAGGGGATGATTGCTTTGGCGATGCCCTTTTTTCTTGCCGTCATTCTGAGTCAATCTGACCCGGAATTGATGAGGCCTCTCTTTACGACATTTCTGGGATGGATGATTATACTTATTATTATTGTATTGGAAACTGTTGGCTTTTTTGTCATCATGAGGCTGACAAAAATTGATGTCTAATTCATGATAGGAGCTCAAATTCGATGAAATTCTGCGATCGGATTTTTTTACTGATGGGTCTTCTTAGTTCCATAGGTTCCTGTTTGAATGCTCAGGCGAACGTGAGTCTGAAAAATGGAAATTTTTTTATAGCCTATACTGACGTGGTCTATACAGGCGGGTATGAGACTCGATTACAGCGCGTTTACAATTCTAAGAGTTCCTTTAAAGGGAATTTTGGTTGGGGCTGGGGTAACGAATTTGAAGTTCGGCTTGCAGTTGCTGCAGACGGGAGTGTGGTAGTTCACGAGTACGGGGGTGGCGCTGAGAATCGTTTTAATCCTCTCACTTTTCGTGCAGCTGAGCTCGATGCGGCAATCGAGTCTTTAGTGCGTGTTGCCCAGGGAGAGGGTGTACTTGGATCCGCTGCGCAGCTGGCTGCTTATAAGAGCCGTTTGAAAAATGATCCAACATTTAGAAATCAGGAGTGGGAGGTTTACCGATCTCGAGGGAAATTGCAGGCAAGGCAGCTCCCGGTTGGAACTCAATTACAATCCAGTCGGTTTAGCTACCAGTTTATTACCCGAACGGCTGACGGCTATGTGCGGACCTTGGTTGATTCTGGTCAGAGTGAGAAATTTGATAATGCTGGACGACTGCTTAAGGCTTCGGATCGAAACGGGAATTTTGTGACCTTCGAGTATGGCCCGGATGGGCATCTTAGAAAATTGCTAGATAACTTTAATAGAAAGTTGTTTTTTGAGTACAATAGCAGGGGCCTAGTTGCAAAGGTCGAGGGGGAGAATGGGAAAGTTGCTACTTATCAATATAATGCGGACGATGAGCTGGTGCAGTCTAAGGATGTCGATGGCAATGCTTATCGTTTCAAGTACGACTCGCAAAAACGCCACAACTTGACTGAGATTAGTTACCAGGATCGTTCAGCCCTTAAAATTTCCTATTTCGGTTTGGATCGACAGGAGAATGTTCAACGAGTCATAAATCGAGACGGCACAGAGGTCGATTATGATTATGGATTGGCCTCGGGCAGCAATGGCGTGACTTCTGTCAGTGTTGTTACTAGAAAAGCTGGCAAAATTCTGTCTCAGAGTAAGTATCAGTACGTCATCAAGCGGAAAGCCAGCGGTGAAGAGTGGACTTATCAGCTGATTACAGATTTTGATGGGGATCGTACAGAGACTACCTATAATGAGTGTTGTGGACTGCCGGTCGTGATTAAGCAGGGTGGAGATCAAACTACATTTGATTATGATGCTAAAGGTCATGTGCTTAAAAAAGCGACGCCATCGGAAGTAACTGAGTTGCGCTATGATTCAGGTTCTAACAAAGTTTCTAGTGTTGTTAAATACTATAAAAATAAGCCAGAAAATAAGAAATACTCGGAATTTCGATATGATTCTAGCGGGAACCTCGTATTTGCTAAAAACTCAGACAGTAAGGTGATTAGGTTAGCTTACGATAATTTGGGAAGAATCAAGACTATTTTAGATCAAAACGGAGATGAGCTGAGGTTTAAATATAATGAAGCATCAAGGCCTATTGAGATCTCTGATCCGAAGCTTGGCTCGATCATTGTGAGTTATACGAATTCTGGAGATGTTAAGGAAGTAAGCAGTCAAGCAGGACCTAGTGTGGCAGCTAAGGTGAGTGCTTCTTTTCAGGAGTTACTTGATATCGTTAAGCCGGCTGGGGTTAGTCTTGCATTTTAGTTTAAACAAACATAATATAATAATAAGAAGGGTTGGTTTTTCAATGTATAAATTCACATTTCCCAGCTTTTTTGTAGGGTTGTTTCTTTTGAGTCAAGTTCCTGCTTTTGCAGTCCATCATGATTTAGGTCAGGTTGAGGATGGAGACGAGAATTGCGCGGAGATTACTGGCGGTACTAAAGACGGGGTTAGAGTTGATTCTGTTTCGAGTGACAGTGGTGGG
>CAINWE010000287.1 GCA_903854365.1 Oligoflexia bacterium | reverse complement strand
CTGTCGTCTTTCCAAACGAGAAGTAGTGCGCTACGCCGTGATTCAGATCCTTCACTCTAGTCTCATGCACCAAGGAATCTTTCTGATTCAACGCGACAAACTCCTCCAGCGCTACTTTCTCCATTGGAAGCACTCGATCATTCCTAACTGCAGCGCGAAACTGATTGATCAAACTCAGAGCGTCTCCGTGAGTGACATTCCCAAACATCGCAGACTGGACAAAAAATGACCCGCTCCAGAACTCACTTGCGAAAGCAAGCAACTCGTCGAAGCTTACTGAAGCCAGCTGTAGTTGAAGATCTTCAAGAGTCAAGGACCCACCCAATAAGCTTCTCAATCGGCTTGAGGCAATATGGTAAGGCTCTTGAGTGAGCTCATCCTGAATATCAGTCAGAATCTCTTCTTTCAGCGCCCGAAACTCGGCCTCTGAAAGGTCTGAAAGGTCGAGTTTTGACGCCGTCTCTTTAAAAAATCTCTCAAAACCGTCGGAAAATCCAGTGACTCGCACAGAAAATCCAGATTTGGACAAATCTAATCCAAAATCGTAGCCAAAGGCTGATGCTTGACTGACCACAGGTCTTTCGACTCCATCCACAGCCATCGAGTAGAGTAAGCGCAAAGCGTGCTCATGCGGAGTCAAAACTCGATCACTGAGAGCGTTCATCCCCAGGACCACTTTCGGGATTCCAAACTCATGATCCGTTTGCACCCACAGTCGATTCCCCGGGGATTCTAATAACACCGGACCTGGATCGGGGATCCCGCGAAGGATGAAATCGCGCGGAAGGTACGGACTCTGCACGGGAAAAATATGACCAGGATGAGGCGAAGCACCCAACCATCTCGCAAGATCCGGATCATCCAAGGACTCTTCTCGATACTGAACTTGATAAAAAGGATCCTTCGCCCCCGAACGCATTTGATGATCCGTGATGATCACCCGCATCTTCTCAGGCCGGATCAAATCCACCACCGATAGGAAAGCAGCAGGAGAATACCGAGCCGTCAGACTTTCTAAGCATTCAAGTTCATCGCTAGGCCACTGCTGTAATCGGCCCGCGATCACCGACGCCCGGTCCATGTCGTTCCGTGGCGAGGAATTCGTAAAATGGAGCTCGCCTTGGAATTTGAGCTCGTCATAAATATACTGAGGGATGCCAACATTTCGAAAAAGCGCAATCGCCTGATAAAATTCGAGTACAACGTCCTTCCAATGGGCCAAACCCAGATCTGTGAGCTCAAAATCAATCCCAAAAAGCTGAGAGCTCCCTAGGTCTTCCTGTCGAGTCCCCAGATGAAAGATCCAGCCCTTTTTCGTCAGACTGTCCTGAAGCATGCCCTTGCGGTCACTTGCAATCAGCTGCCCCAATAAAATATCGGGAGAAGAATATTTGAAGTCTTCAAACGGAGGGACCTCGAACTCAAGACTCATCGCTTGCTTACTTTCACTCCCCTGGTAGCGGATTAATCGAGGTAAACGATCTGACGGCAAATAAGAAACTTTCTGTGCGTAGGCTCCCGCCGAAGAATTTCTAGGAATCTGAGCAAAATGGGAGCGGACCCAAGCTTCGACCTCGGATAAGTCATTCGGAGCAATCACCACCAACTTCATTAAGTGAGCGGAATAATAACTTTGGAAAAACTCGCGAATATCTGCTTGAGTCAAGCCGGAGAGCGTCGCCTTGTTGCCCTGAAAGTCTTGAAATTTTGGATGAGCAGGATTGGCGACAGAATTGAGAATATGATTCAGACCCCAGACGTCTTGTTGGGCATTTTTTTGATATTCTGCATCGACTGCCTCAACCTCTTTTGCGAGCTGAGTAGGATCAAAAGACGGGCTGATAAAAAACTGTGAAAATCGATCTAAGGCCTCACCTAAGACGGAAGCATTGACATCAAAATGATAGTTAGTGTGATAAGTGTCCGTAAATGCGTTCGACTGTCCATTATGATCAGCTGTAAATTTATCAAACCCATTGACTTCGGGATACTTCAAAGTCGAGACAAACAACATGTGTTCGATGTAATGAGCAAGTCCGCGATGCTCCAACGGATCGCTCGCTGATCCAACACCTACATCCAACGCAACCGAAGCCTTTTTAGCACGAGGGTCCTGAATCAGAAGCGCCTCTAATCCGTTTTCAAGAACGAGAGATCGCCGTAAACGGGGAAATTTCAAATCCTGCTGATGAATCCAATTTTGAAAATAGGCCCGCTCTTCTGCAGAGATGACCTCGCCAGCAAAAGAAGCCGAAGAGCACAAAGCCCAAACTACCCACCCAGTCATCCGCAAATATTTCATCATGGCCTCTCACCCTCCACAGCACCCTGTGGCTCACGGGATAGCACGGGCGATGGAACGAGGCAAGGATTGTCGTGCCCACCAAACTTTGGAAAGTTCTAAGGATTTTCGGGCCAAGAGTGACGAGGGTAACGACGACTCAAAGCGGGTCTCAGCTGCGGATAATGATTTTTCCAAAAACTCTCCAAATCACTCGTTACTTGCACGGGCCTTTGATTGGGGGCCAGGAGATGGATTAATAAAGGCAACCGCCCATTCAAGATCACTGGCCCCTTCTTCATGCCAAAAAAGTCTTGAAGCCGGGATTGAACCCACGGCGTCTGCGACAAACGATAATGAATCCTCACCTTCCTCCCCGAGGGCAGTAGTAGATGGGTCGGCAAGAGATCCCGCAGGGTATGAACATTTTCACCTAACAAAGCGTTAAGGATATCCGAAGTCCAATCACACCCCTTAAGATCGGCTAGGGACGACTTCCCCTCTAGCTGCGGCAAGAGGTGCGGCCAAAAACTCAAAAGCTCGACCTTTGTATCGTCACTCCATAGTTTTGCACGCGCGAAGGCTGATTCTATGTCGCCGCTCTCGCCGGACTCATTGAGCGGAGTAAGCGCCGCAATCCAATCCGCAGGCGCTGCGATCTCTGGATCAATGCCCAACGCATTCTTCAACAAAACGCCAAGGACTTCTTTTGGATTTCCTGAGGCGGTCGCTGACTCAGAAAGAATGAGCTCACCGTAAGTTAAAAGCGAAGTACACTGCACCCTTTTTCGTTCGCCGTCCCACGTGCACCTCTCGACCTCTTCGATTCCTACGGGCTTCACTTCTAAAAGCCAGTCCCCACGAATGCTCATCCAGGAACGAACTCGAAGACTCCCCTTCCTTTGATTCTGATTCTGCTGTTCTTGCAGATCGAGCAGGACAAAAAACTCTTCTCCAGCCATCGCCTGAGTTTCTTCAAGAATCGCGGATCCGCCCGAAGAAAGCAGCAGTTCAACTTCGTGGGACTTGCCACGGCTCACTCCTGCCGCGAAACTTCTCTTTTGGGCCACTCGGTCCGGAAAGCCCATCAAAATTGCACGAGCGAGGGCATGAAGCTCTTGAGGAGCATGCTGGTGAACAGGATCCCGTGAAACGCTCAATACCTGCAGCT
>CAINWE010000286.1 GCA_903854365.1 Oligoflexia bacterium | reverse complement strand
TGCTCTTTCACGTCTGCGCGAATATCGTAGGCCTCTACCGAAGCCCCCATGCGCTTGGCCGTCGCGATCGCTTGCAGTCCAGCAACGCCGACGCCCAAAATCATCACTTTCGCTGGCTTAGCAGATCCAGCCGAGGTCATCATCAAAGGCAAAAAACGACCATACTGATTGGCCGCCTCAAGGACAGCGCGATAACCTGCAATATTCGCCTGCGACGACAAAACGTCCATCGACTGAGCTCGCGAGGTCCTCGGTATTAATTCCATGCTAATCGAGTTCACACCCTGTGCCGCCAACTTCTCAAAATAGCCGTCCTTTAAGTAAGGCTCAGACAAGGAAATCAAGAGGCTTCCCTTTTTCATTCGGGGAACCTCGACCTCCGAAGGCCTGTGAATCTTGAAAAGTACGTCTGCTTTCCAAACCGCTTCGGAATCTACTAACTCGACTCCATCCATTTGATAAGCCACGTCAGGAAAACCTGCTTGCTCTCCTGCGGATCTTTCCACCCGGATCTGAAACCCTTTTTTACAAAGCTTCTTCATGGCCTCAGGCGTCATCGCAACCCGAGACTCGTCCTGTCTTGATTCTTTTGGGACACCGATCGTAGTCATTTGGGCCCTTATACCTGTTTGAGGAGATTTAGACTAGATTTTAATGGTTGCGGTCGCGGATTTAGGGGCCACCTTTCGGTCAAAATGAGTGAACGCAGACTGCCAGTTAGGCCCCATTCTCGCCAGACTCAGTCGCAGAATGAAACCAAGCAGGGGGCGTAAACTTTTCCTTTCCAAAGGGCAATCGATTCAGCTCAATCTCGGCCATAAAACTCGGTAAGACCCCCGTGGGGATGAACTCCCCCACGATTTTTCCATCTTGGGTCTTGCCTCGCTGCACAAACTTAAAAATATCGCGAATTTGATAACGCCCCGCCTCATCGACCTCTGGGACCACTTCGGAAATATTGGTGATTTTTCGGGTACCATCGTGCATTCGCTTGATTTGAACTACTAAGTGAATCGCCGCGGCAATTTGTCTCCGAATCGCGGCCACGGGCACCTGAGTGTCACCCATCATCGCGAGTGTCTCCAAGCGAACCAGACCATCGTAGGGCGTGTTCGCATGAGTTGTCCCCATCGACCCGCCATGCCCCGTATTCATGGCAGTCACCAAGTCCAAAGCTTCGGGACCCCGCACTTCTCCCACCACAATACGGTCCGGGCGAAGCCTTAAGGCGGAGCGAATCAAGTCCCGAATCGTCACTTCACCTTTTCCCACGGCATCAGCGTGCTTGGTTTCAAAAAAGACAACATGTTCAGTTGTAATCTTCAACTCTGAAGAGTCTTCGATGATCAAGAGCCGCTGATTTCCTGGAATTCTGGAACCCAACACATTGAGAAGAGTTGTTTTCCCTGAGCCAGTGCCACCTGAGATGATGATATTCTTCGCCAGATAGATACACACATCCAAAAATCGTGCACCATCTTTGGAAATCGAGCCTCGATTAATTAAATCAACAAATGACGGTGTTCCTTTGGAAAACTTCCGAATCGATAGGGTCGTGCCTTTTCTCGAACACGGAGGAATGACGGCAGCAACGCGACTGCCATCTGGAAGCCGTGCGTCAAGAATCGGATTTTCATCGTCAATTCTCCGACCCACAAACTGGGCAATATTTCTGACTGCCGCTTGGAGCGCCTGCTCATCTTTAAATTTGGCAGAGGTGCGCTCCAATAAACCTTTCCGCTCAACGAACACTTCGTCGGGCCCATTGACCAAAACCTCGGAGACCGAGTCATCGGCGAGGTATTCCTGCACAGGCCTAAGAAATGTTCCGACTGAGTCTTCAAAAACGCCCACTCGCTCTCCCTTTACTCAGACTTTAAACGCTCATCGCTTCGAGATCTCAGCAGGCAACTCTTGAGCATCCAACGACAACTCCTGCGGAAACATAGGAACCGGCCCTAGAGTCTGGGAACTTGCACCCGGCTCTTTTACAAAAATCGCTCCCTCGGCCCCATTGATCGGACAATAGAACCGAAACTGACCTACCTTTTTAGGAACAAAACCGACTTCCTCAACTCGCTGAGACCGAAGCTGTTTTTTCACGTCGAAATCATCGAGCATCAAACACAGGGCTTTTTTTGACGCACCCGTGACAAAAAGCTTCACCGGAATATCCCGCGTTACAAAAATCGTTCTCGGAAAAAACCCAAGATCACCAGCAATTAACGCAACTTCTTGAGTACCTGTCTTCAAGCGACTCTTAGAGCGAGGAGAAACATGCTCATCTAAAGATGCCAGCCCACGACCGGCGGCGGACGACTCACTTTCTCTCAGTTCAGCCTGCATCGGAGCAACTCCAGAACGCCGCCCATAGGATGGACCTGCGGGAGGTGCCCCAAAGCGAGACTCTGGAAAAATCTCAGCCCCATCTAATCCTGCCCAAACGAAACTTTCAAAGATCCACCCTTGCAAGCAAATCAGAACAAACGCACGCAAACAACTAGGCAAGCGTCTCGCTTCGGCTTTAGTCCAAGACTTTTGCATGACGGATTCTCCTCAATGTCTTTTCGGACATCCCCAGAAAATTCTGAATCGGATCTTGAGCTCAAATCGAAATTCGACACCCGATAAGAAATTTGATTTTGCACATTAAAATTGATTTTATTTGCAAATTCCGCCCTCATTCACTAGAGTCCTACGCCCATGAAATCGATGCTTCGAATCTATTCAGTGTTGCTAATTTTTTTCATCTTTTTCAATAAAATCAATCACTCTCATGGAGCAGACCTCTGTCCCTCTGACTTAAAACCGGACCAAACCTACTTTATCCTCGCTAACGTGCAGAAACCGTCTTACTGGTGGGATGTTCGATTCCTCACACCTGGGAAGCTCAAAAAAATCATTCTATCCACCGAATCGGCGAGCATAGCGACTGAATTAGAAATTCACACAGGAACGCAAGCCACCGACTTAGACCCAATCCTACCTCTGTTGCATATGCGCTCTCCGGCTGACCCGGAGCTCGACATTGACCCCGAGATGATAGCTAGCATCACCCGCGAAGTCGAGCGGCATTGGCCTGGAGCTAGCCACATCGACATCACCCCACTTGGTTTTTATGGCACAGGCAATGTGATTCAAATTCGACCTGAATTTATATTCAACCCAGTCTATAAAAAGTTGATGCTGAGACGACCAATTATCACCAAAGGGGATCGCCAATATGTAGTCCTTTCCCTCAAATTAACCAACGGCACCCCCATCGAGCCGTTCTTTGCGGAAACGCATGCACTCACTTTTAAATATACTCGAACTCCCGACACGAGCATCCTCCTCGACCGTGTCACAACTTCTTTGCGCCGCGGAGATTGGACGTTCCCCGCTCAGTTTCGGGAAATCAATGTTCAGCACCCAACGATGACGACGGGAATAGACCTCCTGGGCCTTTTAAGTCGCCGCGAACTCAATGTGTTTCCCATAAGTGGCGCTCACAGCCAACTTTTCGGCCTTCACCCACACTTCCACGAACCTGTGAAACACCTCCTCGAACTGACCACCCGCTCACTCGATCTATCGCCCGAGAAGCAGGAGCCAATGACACCCTGCGACTCTCCAGTCATCACCCCTCCAGCGCGTTAAAAGAACGCACAAGAGCCTAAGTGGAGCCTAGAACTGAAACCGTCGATGAGGGGATTGCTCGCCTACCCATTCCCTCAGTTCGCAACTCGCCTCACCATTACGAATCCGCACATAAGCAAAACTGAGACAAAACTGCCGACCAATATTTCTCCAATCGAGATTGATCATTTTAGTCCAAGTCCCTGTATTAATGTACTGCTTGCCATCCGGATACACCTTGATCATCGGCTTATGAGTATGTCCAAGAATGAGAGTTCTCACTCCGGATTCTTGATCTAAATGTTTTCTCGCTTGACGCTCAAGATCTAATAAAAAATCAAACTCTTGAAACACAATCTTCGGAAGCCCTTTGAGTCCGAGCGGCCGACGTCGATCATCCAAAAAAAACGTCTTCAAAAAATAAAACAACGATAAAGCTGCGAAACGAATAATAAATAGTGGATCTAAAATAAAACCAAAGATCATAAAAACTTTGATCGGCCTCACCTTATCAATGAACTCACGCTCCCACTTGAGGCGATTGAGAATTTTTAAAACATAAAGACTGCCCCAGGGTATATTCAACACCGGCTCACGGGCACCCTCTTGCACGACCGGATGCTTGAAATCCAAGACATGAATGGCCTCAAACTGGTTACCATGATGAATTTCTACCCCACCCGCACGCTGAATGCGGTCACGGTCCACAATCAAAGTCACACGTTCGCTCGGATATTGACCGTCAGGATCCCACTCCCGGACGATTCGCTCTTGAATCTTGGGAAAAAAAAGGTCGGCATCATGATTGCCGATCAAGTAAGTGATTTTCTTCTTTGGCCGGGAAGCAAACCGCCGCAGCGCAGCCATCACCTTAGGATGACCAGCAATTACTGCCTCCAACTTTGCCAACGAAAGACTCTCGGTCACCGAATCTTCGAATTCCCCATCCGTTGGTACATTCAAAAAATCAAGGTAATCGCCATTAATGAAGAGTTCCACCTCGACCGGACCTTGTGGCCCCTCTCCGAAGGCCCCGGTGGAAAAATAATCAAAAAAGTCACTCATCTCGTCATCGAAGTGAAAATCTTCGTGAATGTTTTGCCGGCCCTCAAAAAACCGACCAGCAGACAAATGGCAATCACTAATGACAATAATAAACTGATCCGAAGTTCCTCGATTAAAAAAACCTTCAGCGCTCGGGCTTGACTCAGTCATACGTTTTTCAGTATAACCCGAAAGCAGTGAAAACCACTTTGACTTTCACTGCAAAATCCGAAAAACTAGGAACCAGTTAAATTATGGCTGAAAAAGAAAAAAAATGGTCGGATAATGCCCCAGGCAAATACTTCGTCGATGACCAATGCATTGATTGTGATGCTTGCCGGACAGAGGCACCTGACAACTTTACTCGGAACGACGAACACGGCTACTCTTTCGTCTTGAAACAACCCTCCACCCCGGAGGAAGAAGCCCGCTGTAGAGCCGCTTTAGAGGCTTGCCCAGTCGAGGCGATCGGTTCAGAAGATTAAAACCAGATTAGCTGATGCGAGGGGACACTCTTCGAGCCATCCCCCCACTGGCTTTACTCAACTGAAGCTAACTTCCGACTTTCGCCAACTCAGCAAAACCCTTATTCAGGGCTTTTTTAATCATTCCTGCTTTTCTTCCAGTTCGACTCGCTGAAGCTGTCTTCGCCGTTGACACTTTGGATGCAGTCACTTTACGACGTGAAGACGGCTTAGAAACAGCTGAAGCAGCAGCACTCACTCGCGCAGGTGAACGCTTTCTCCTCTGAGGAGCTGCCTTGAGACTAGCTCGCCTTGACACTGCTCCGGCCTTGGACTGGGATTTCTTCGTCGATTTTCCTGATGTACGTTTCTGAGTTGCCATTTCAAAATCTCCTTTTCCAGGAAATTT
>CAINWE010000285.1 GCA_903854365.1 Oligoflexia bacterium | reverse complement strand
CTGCTCTTGCCATCGCAGCTGTTGCTGGCTGTGATTTTATTCGAGTCAATGTATTGTCTGGAGTGGCAGCAACTGACCAAGGTTGGATCGAGGGCGATGCTGCATTTTTGGCGAGGGAACGTGATCGATTGCATGCAGGTACTTTTATTCTGGCAGATGTCCACGTGAAGCATGCGGTGACTTTTTCGAGTTTAGATCTTGGGATTGCGCTCGAAGAGGTCGGGGCCCGGTCTCTTGCAGATGGGGTAATTCTTACGGGGCGCACGACGGGACGAGCCGTGGATCAGGCCGCTCTCGAAACTGCTTCGCGCACGGCAAGGCACTTGGGTATTCCGCTCTTTTTGGGGAGTGGCGTTAGCCGGGAAAATATCAAGAGTCTGCGACCTTGGACGGATGGGGTGATTATTGGATCTGATCTGAGACGCTCGGGGCGAGCTGGAGCCGAGCTGGATTTGAAGAGGGTTCGAGATTTTGCCCGTGTCTTTCAGGCATTATCTAAGAAGTCTGCAGGATCTGCAAAAAAGAAACTGAAAGGTCGAAGGCGTTAGCTGTGTAGTCTTTTTTCGTGAGGTTGGGGCAAACGAGGAGGGGGGAGGTCGATGAAACGGAAGCTAAAACTCGGCAAATTTCTGCTTCGGGGTTGGAGCAAGAAGGCACGGCCTTCCCGAAAGGCCACTTCAAGTAAAACTCGCGGAAAGAAACTCAGCAAAACCGGTACATCCTTCCGTCAGGGAAAGCGCTCACTGAAGATTTCTCTTCAGGGTTTTCCGAAGCGTCAGATCAAAATCGCGCTTCAGCCTCAGGAGTTGGTCGAGCCAGCTCTCAAACCTGTCGAGCCACAGGCAAAGTCGCTGGTGGTCGCAGAGCAAGAGGTGGCTTTCGAGTCCCCTCCTGCTCAATTGCAGCTGCCGCTTCAAAATCTTTCGCTATCGACTGCGCAACTGCTTCGCCCGAATGAGCAGTTAAAGCAGAGTCTAGAAGGATTTTTATTAGATCAGCGCTCCGAGCATACTCGTCGGGCCTACGGCAAAGATCTGAAGCGCTTTCTGATGTTTCTGAGTGCTAGAAACTTTCAGCAAGGCCCATCTGAGATGAGTCGAACGATTTTGATTGCCTACAAGGAGTCTTTGCTCACTGAGGGGTTGGAGCACACCACAGTAGATCGCCACCTTGCCACTTTGAAAAGCTTTTTTAATTGGCTCGTGGAAGATGGACTCATTTTTAAGAGTCCCGCGGACGGCGTTCGGTTTGTTAATCCTAAGAGACTTTCCACAACGATTGGGTTTTCTGATGAAGAAGTGAAAAAGCTTTTAGCCGTACCGGACTTGCATACTCGGGTTGGTTCACTTCACTACGCCGTTTTGATGGTACTGTTTTATTGTGGGCTTCGAAGGTCCGAAGCTTGTAATCTGAGGACGACACACCTTGGGACGGAACGCAATCAGCGGGTTTTACGCCTACGTGGAAAAGGTAATGCTGAACGGGTAATTGTCGTGATCCCTCCCGTTTGGAATGCGCTGAAGCACCTATTTTTGATTACACGTCGAGATTTGTCCGTCGATCAACCCCTGTTTATGCCCATTCGGAATAATCGAACTAAAGACGCAAAGAAATCGATTGATCCTTCGATGGTATTTTATATCGTTACTAAATATGCAAAGTTGGCTGGAATAGCGAATCGCGTTTCACCTCATTCTTGTCGCGCTACAGCAATCTCTAATGCGCGAGATCACCATGTTCCGGATCGTGCAATTCAAGAATTTGCTGGTTGGGCATCTCCCGATATGATTACGCGCTATGATAAGCGTCGGAGTGCAATTGAGGATTCGGCTGCACATGCGATTTCATACGGCGCTGAGAATAGAGTACTTCCGCAGACCCAAGAAGGTCCGTTAGGAGCTTCCGCAGTTCAAACTTCTACCGACGCTGGAGAGCCTTCGATAATTCCGGTTGAGTTACAAGTGGGTCGTCCCGCAGAAGTGCCTGCTTCTACTGAGCGTGAATGAGGTCGGTTGTCGTTGTTGGCTGAATGATTCCTGGTGATCGAGATGGAGGAGTTTTCTTCGGGGGTCCGCAGAGTGAGTCGAAATAGGAACGGTACATAGGGTCTGGTAAAAATGTGTCTCGTTCTTTTGTTGTAAGCGGTTCGCTGCAGAGGTGAGATGCCGCACCAACACAATGTTCAGTCCAAACCTTAAAAAGCGAGTCGTCCTTTGGGTTGCCCACATCAAGGCAGGCGAGGGTTGGATCGAGAGTCATACAAAGGTCAATCATCGCTCGAAAAGCTCGACTTCGGACGTCACTATGCTCTTTGGGCTCCGATGGAAGTGTTGCGCAATACGCGGATCCTCGACAAAATTGGTGGTGAGTAAATTTCTCAAAATCAGGCCTGAATAGTCTTTTGAAGGTAGTGACTCCCAGGGTTTTGCTGAGTTTTCGGCTGAGATCAAGGAAGTGGATGCGGGTCTGGTTACCCGCATTGGAATCAGAATATTGAGTGAGGGATTTTTTGAGATCGATAAAGTAATGTAGGGATTCAATCGTGCGGCCTATTTTACCGATAGTCGTGGACTCGCTTTGAATCAAACTCTGGTAATAAGAGCTAATTGAATAGAGCTGCCAATAAAGGTCAGAAAGTTGAGTAAATGAAAGAGATCCTAGGTGTCGGTCATGATTGCAAATCCTCTGAGTCTTTTCGATCTCTTCTTGGATCGAAGGTTCAGCGACCCTCGGGTCAGAAAGAGGTTCCAATGGCTGAACGGCATGACAGAGATGATCTAATTCGTCTAGGGAGTTCTTAAAAGCCGTGGACAAAGTAGGTAGGGCAGTGCGAGTTGACTGTGTTTCAACTTGAGTAAATGCTACCATATAGGCGTCGCTTTTAATTTTGATCCGTCTCAGGAGTTCGAGGTCTGCGACTGCTTTCGCGTCATCTTTTTTGAATTGCTCTATGGAGTCTAACGTTGTTTTTGCTGGTCCTGACTGGAAAGATAGGTCCAGTCCATTAATAAATTGATCACTTTTATCCGCGAAAAGTAGGCAAGATGTTTTTCGAATTTGCCTGAGGTAGCAAAGGAAAGATCCTCTCTCATTCATTTCATTATAGTGATTAAATTGCTTGAGAGCGTGTTCGATATCTCCTGTAAACAGCGGAATTGATCCGATGATTTGGCCTCCCGTCGCGATGGCAATGCCCTCCCAACCGCCCATAAATAATCCAGTGAGAGTGACTATTTGTGCGACTAGTTTTTGAATCACTTGTTGATCATTTAAGGTGTCTTTGGAGACACAATTTTGAAGTATATCGGAAGTGGTCATGAGGAGTTGGTTGACAGCCTTGGCTTGTTGCGTGTTTAAATTAATGGCATCTTGATTGCTGCTCGAAGTCTCGTTTCCTTTGGCCAGAAATTGGTATTGATAAGCGTTGCCGACGAGATTTTGAGAAACCTGGAGTCGGTCGCTGAGTGCCGAGCACCGATCTCCTTGATGGTTCTTCATGCTTGAGACGAGACTCTCTACTTTGTTGGTGAGCTCGGTTACGACAGTGTTGAGCTCCACGGGCATGGTATCAACGGGGCATCCGCTGATCGCATCAGGAATAGAGAGGTCAGCTACCTTGATTTTCTTGGCGTAACCGTGCTCCGAGAGTTCGACCTTAGATCGAACGGCTTCGCTTTTTTGTTCGGCTTGCTCTGGATGAAATTGGGCGACTTCAACTGAAAAACGAGTTTTTCTGCCTGCAGCCTGGGTGATCGATGCAGTCGTGGCAAAATACATCATCGCACATAAAGTCAAAATGATTTTCCCAGGCATATTTTCCCTCGTATTTGAGTATCGTGAGCTCAAGGGGATCATTGGGGAGGGCCGCTAATCTGCTCTGCAACATAATTTTTCTATTTTTCGATTGGAAAGCCAGCTGCTCGCCAGTGACCCATGCCTGTAGTCGAGACGCAGATGAGATTCTTAAATCCTAAGTCTTCGAGCATGGCTGCAGCTACTTGAGCACGCCTTCCTGCTTGGCAATAGATATAGATTTTTTCAAAACCTTTTAACTCGCTTTGCCTGTCGGCTACCTCGGTATGGGGAATATTTCGACTTCCAGGTACATGCCCATCTGAAAACTCTTCGTGAGATCGGACATCGAGGATCAGATCCTTCTGGGTGATTTTGCTGAGTTGGTCGTGGAGATCGTTCATCGTGAGATGCTGAGTCATAAGGTCCTTTCAAGGAGTTGAGAGTTGATTACGGAAAGTCTTGCTGAGGAGTGCTAGTCCTCCTTCGAGGGTCCAGGTTTGTTCGTATCCGATTGCTCTCAAAGCCTGAGTTGCTTGTAGGCTTCGATTGCCGCTGCGACACACAAATAGGATTCTAGGTTTGTAGCCTTTTTTCGAGATTAATTCGTCCATAAAACTGACTAATCGGGACAGGGGGATGTTCTCAGGTTGTTGTTTCAGTTTCATGCGTTTCCAAGTTGAACATACTGCGAATTCGTAAGATTCACGAACGTCAATGACCCGCAGGGTTTTGGACGATCGAGTTGCTAGAAATTGCTCTAATGTTGCAGAGGTCACCGTCATGGAGGTGAGACTACGGGGCTGGGCAGTTTGTTTTGCAGCGCGAAGCGTCCTCGCAAAAGGATGACTGGATCCATCTGAGCAGCAGATGAGCGTGTCTGCTGAGATCGCTGCAGTGAGTTTGCTGAAATTCCAATCTGAGCAAAATGAGAACTGAGCTTGCAGCGTGCTATCGTTTGACAGGTGGCCTAAGATGTAGGCTGTGTTTTCCGAAGTTTTGATCCGTGCACAAACAAGACCCGTGCGAGTAGGTTTTGCACCTCCTTCGGTCCATTGGAGCGCTTCTGCTTCCTGGCCGTCGATCAATCGTACTCGAGTTAAGAATGGACTGGCTTCTGGCCAGCCCAGAGAATCGCACTTCGGGATCGTGTAGGCATGAATTTGTTTTAAAGCGTGAGTCAGAGGGATGAGGCGTTTTCCCGAGTCTGAGTCTCGAACTTTTCGAGGCTGTGTGCTGAGGATTGCAATCACCTTTAAAGCATGACTCCGTACGAGCTGAGTGATGCGCTCGTGGAGCGCTTCGATGGGATCGATGATCATACAAGTCTTAGCGATCGGGTTGACGATCAGCCACGCACTCACTGTTTGCGATCGGAGTTGAAGGATTCCGTTGAGGGCGGGATGCTTTGTTTTTAAGGATTGAGCACATGACAACAGGCCAGATTTCACGAGAGAGTGACCAGACTTTCGAATCAGTTGGCACGCTAACCGAACCTCTCTCCGGGTGGTGAGGTGGCCGAACGAAAAGCGAATGGCGGACATACTGGTTGCTTCCGGGACACCCATGGCCTTCAAAACATGACTCGGTTCTGGGGACTTTGCGCTGCAAGCCGATCCTGCGCTGACTCGGAGACCAGCAGCGTCGAAAACGTCTAGTAATTCAGAGCTTTTAAGGCCTGGAATCGCAACATTGAGTGTGGTCGGGATTGAGGAGTTCAGCGGGGTGTTGACGACGAGTTGAGGAAAAGCCTCCTTCAAACTCTCAAGAATTTGACCTCGGTACTCATAGAGAGGGTCTGCGGATCGAGATGAAGACGGCTGTATCGAGGGTAGGAGATCGTCGAAAACTACCTTTAACGCGGCAATTCCTGGAATATTTTGGGTACCCGAGCGGTGCCCGTTTTCTTGGCCTCCACCCGTGATCAACGGAGAAAAAGTCTTTGGATTCTTGGTATAGAGAAATCCCGTACCCTTGGGAGCGTATAGTTTATGTCCGCTGAAGGCCGCGTAGTCAATTCGGGTCGCATTGAGTTGGAGGCGGACTTTACCGAGGGCCTGCACACTATCGACGAGCCATAGGGCCGCAGATTTTTGTTCGATGAGTAGCCTTTCGATCAGGTCGAGCCTTTGGATCACTCCGGTTTCGTTATTCACGGCCATCGTACAGATGAGAATCGCGTCGGCGAGGTTCTGTTTGAGAAAGTCGAGCTGGACTTGTCCCTTGGGATCCACAGGAAGTGAAACCACCTCATAGGGGAGCTCGAGAGCTTTGACCCAGTGGTCAATCGATTCTGATACCGCTTTGTGTTCAGTCGCGGCATAGAGAATTTTCGGGTACTTTGGGAGATTCGGGTGATTTTTCCAAAACTGGAGAGTGGAAAAGACAGCGGCATGGATCGCTTCGGTAGCACCGCTGGTGAATAGGATTTGCTCGGATTCAGCGCCAACGACTTTCGCAGTAGTTTTTCGTGTGGATTCCAGAATCAAGCGGGCTCGAATTCCAAACTGATGTGAGCTACTCGGGTTTCCATAGGATTCCTGCATGCATGCTAGCGCTGCTTGTGCGGCTTTTGGATAGACGGGAGTCGTTGAGTTACAATCGAAATCAGCTTGGGTCATGCGGATTGAGTGTTTCCTTGCGACTTTCATCCCCTGAATCTGACTTGACTCGCCTTCGAAAATCAAACAGAATCTTCACGATGAAATACTTGCTTCTGTCCTTTTTTCTGTTTTTTAGCTTTGGATCACAAGCCTGGTGTGCTTCAGACCCGAGCGCTGTGCAGTGTGTTGAGAGGTTTCTTGAGGCCAGTCAGAACCTACCGGACTATAAGACGATGGTAGCGAAGAAAGAATGGGATTTAAAGGGCAATCTCGTTCATGATGAAAACCTCGAACTGACTGTAGTTCGGTCAAAAAAGCGGGTCAAAATTAAGTATACTGACCGCGGCGATACTGGAATTCGTAACAACGGGATGACCGTTGAATATCAGGGGACCGAAAAACTGAAAGTGCAATTGGGTTCAGTGAGCGGTTTTGGTTTTATCGCGCATGCTGCTGCAGGGGCACTGATTGGGGATTCCATGTCTATTTTTGACGCTCGAGCGCTGGAAGGTGAAATTTTTACGATCAATCGCTCGGGGTTCGGGTTTCTTGGGTTAGTTTTAGGCCTAGGGTTAGAAAGTGCTAAGACGAGTGCTGAAGGCGGTTTTAGTTTGGTGACCCCAGGAACTTGCCAGGTCAGGTATCGGCCGCATCTCTCGGGAGATCGAAAAGTATTACTTCAGCCGACCGATTCAATATTTGAGTTAGAAGAAAAACTGGGCACCTTGGCCTATATTATTTGGCAGGAGAACCTCACTCAGTTCAATTCCTTTCGTGATGTTTTTGTTCGACAGAAACCCATGGAAGTCTCGATTCCAAAAAGTTTTTACGAAACCGAGTTTCAGTTTAGCACGATTACTCATCTCCCCGAAAGATTTCAGCTTTTCCAACAAGGCCGTCGTTTAGGGGATTATCATTTCACAGAAGTTCAAGCGGTGAATTAGAATTCCCGGTGTTCGAGGTCGCCCCTGGTGACTGAGCGCCAAAAATTCAGTCTATCCGAGAACCTTTGGGATGCTAAAACAAAATGTACTTCCCTTGGATAGCTGGCTCTCAGCCCAGATTTGTCCCCGGTGTGCATCGACAATCTTCTTCGCGATAAAAAGGCCTAGACCGAACCCGGCGCCTCGTTGGCTTTTGGCTTGCCAAAACTTGTCAAATAATCGAGGAATTTGCGCAGGGTCGATCCCTGGACCGTGATCCTTGACCTTAAAAGTGACGCGCTCCGGATTCTCAGTGACTTCGACGAGAATCGCGGCACCCGAGGGTGAAAACTTGATCGCGTTGCCTACTAAGTTTGAAAGGACTTGAGACAGGAGAACGGGGTCACCTTCGATAGGCATGGGCGGGAATGGGATGGGTTTTTCGATAGAGATGGATTTTGCCTCTGCCGCCAGTCTGTGACTAAGTAACGAGGTGTCGATCAGGTGCGGGATGTCAATCGAAGTCCGCCTCAGTTGGATTGGACCTTGTTCGAGCTTATTGAGATCGATAAAGTTCGATGTCAGATTGAGCAT
>CAINWE010000284.1 GCA_903854365.1 Oligoflexia bacterium | reverse complement strand
GCAATCGATTTAGGACGAATATTTTCTCCGTCGATCCAGGGGTGATTCGCAACAAAATGATTAAATGTCTGGTAAATAAATTCTTGATTAGGCTTCGGGTATTCTAACTTTTCTAACTCTAAAATTCTTTCATCGTAATCCATTCCCGCGAGTTTCATTTCGCCCATTTTTTCGGTTTTGATTCGGTCGAGTTGCTTACGGAGAATGACTTCTGGATTTTCTAGAATGGATTCCACCAGGGTGAGAACGTCGATCGAGTAGTTCTCTTCAGTGGGGTTCAGGACACTGAGGGTGTCGATGAGGTAGAGTGAGAGCGCATGATGGAGAGAGAAGTCCTCCTGGAGATCGATTTGGAGCCGCAGGGGATTCATCTCAATAATTTTTCGCTCGACTAAGGAACGAAACAGTTGAAAGCCCACTTTTCGGTGGTGTTTTTTCGCGTGGGGAGTTTCGTGAGAGTCGCGAATGAGAGCGCGGACGGATGTACATCCATCTTCATTTTCTCGGCTTAAAACATTGAGGAGCATCGAGTGGGTGACTTTAAATCGAGAAGTGAGTGCTTCGGGTTGACCATCGATCAATTTTTGAAATGTCTCTCGGCTCCATGGCACGTACCCCTTATCTGGTGGTTTACGTTTGACGAGCTTTTTCATTTTTTTAGCGTCGCCCGCGGCCTTTTGCTCTTGTCTGAGATTTTCGATGATGTGCTCTGGGGCCTGGGCGACGACAAAACCCTCTGCGTCGAATCCTTTTCGTCCCGCTCGCCCGCTAATTTGGTGAAAGTCCCGCACGGAGAGAAGAGTGGTTTTTTCTCCGTCAAACTTGCAAAGCTTGGTGAAGAGTACGGTGCGGATCGGGACATTGACTCCGACGCCCAAGGTGTCTGTACCGAAGATGAGCTTGAGGAGGCCCTTTTGCGCCAGTCGTTCGACGAGGATCCGGTATTTGGGGAGAAGTCCCGCGTGATGAATTCCGATGCCGTGTTTTAATAATTTTTGAATTTCCTTGCCGTATGGACTGGCAAAGCTCGTTCCCTCGAGGGCGGCTTGGAGTTTCTTTTTTTCTTCTTTGGTGCAAAAGTCGAGACTGAGAAAATTTTGAGCGCTTTCGGAGCATTCGCGTTGGGAGAAATGGACGATGTAGATGGGAGCGCGTCCAACCGTGATCAGTTTTTCGACGGTTTCATGGATTGGATTTTCTGAGTATTCGAAACTGAGTGGGACTGGTCGTTGGTTGCCGCGGACAACGATGGTTTCTTGTTGGTTGAGTTCGGTCAGGCTAAGTTCAAAGGGGCGAGTATCTCCGAGTGTTGCAGACATGAGCAAAAAGCGTGTTTGAGGCAATGTGAGAAGTGGAATCTGCCAGGCGACCCCGCGGTCACGGTCCGAGTAGTAATGAAACTCATCCATGATGACGTCATGAACCGGGGTTTCTTTGCCCAATCGGAGTGCTCGGTTCGCCAGGATCTCGGCCGTGCAGCAAAGAATCGGTGCATTAGGATTCACGGTAGCATCCCCGGTGACTAGTCCCACCTGCTCGGGACCAAAGTCTTGGCAGAGAGCCAAGAACTTTTCGTTGACCAGTGCTTTAATTGGGCAAGTGTAAACGGATCGTCGATGGGTCGCAAGACCCAGAAAGTGGAGGGACGCGGCGACTAAAGACTTGCCCGAGCCAGTAGGGGTATTGAGAATGACGTTCTTTCCTGCATAGAGCTCGAGAATGGCTTCTTCTTGGGCTGGATAAAGATCGATTTTTTTTTCCGAAAGGTAGTCTAAGAATTGCTCTAAACTTTGGTCCGCAGTCAGTGTGGGATTTTTTTTAATTCTTTCGAGTAATGGCCATTGCACGAGGAGTGATTACCTTGAAAGCTCAAGGAAAGCAAGAGCTTAGGCTTGAGCTTGATTAGTTCGAATTCAGTGGGAAGAGGATTGTGTAGGGAGTGATTAATTCTGTCAGGGATTCAAGCCG
>CAINWE010000283.1 GCA_903854365.1 Oligoflexia bacterium | reverse complement strand
CTGTGCTAAAGTCTCTGGGCATGTTTCAATTTGACGCGCTTTCCCAGTTTTTTGCTTCCCATGGTTTCGATTCATTATTTTCTGTTCATGCTTCGCTACCATCCCCCGTCTAGTGCAGGCCTTTCGATGAGCGTTTTTCGAACGGTTTTAAGCAGCCTGAGTTTATTTTGTTTTTTGGGCGCATCTGCTCTTGCAGAGGACATTCAGGGCCGGCTCACGATCCCTGCAACGGAAGTCGCAACTGTAGCAGTAAGAGATCGATCGACCGATCCGGTGAAGTCATCTACGGTGAGGCTTCGTGTCTTTCAAGAGTCGATGTTGCCGGCTTTGGGCTCTGGGTCTCGGTTTGTCCCTAAGTCGAGCGGGGATTTGCTCATTCCTATGTTTACTTTGTCACAATTCGGAATCGACGAAGAAGTGATGCCGAGTTGGCGGTTATTCTATCTTCAGAAGATCAGGGTACTTTGGGGAACAATCGGGGAAAATACGATTTTGACTCAGTTTTTTGATCCGCGCTTTGGGATTCGTAAAACGAAACTTTTTGGGGAGTCAGCTTGGCAAAGTGAATTAGATTTTTTTATTCATCCCGGGTTCAATCGCACGATTTTAGTACAGTCTCAGCGCCTTTTAGACCTTGGGCTACGGATGACCAATCGCTACCCTGTTCCGGGCACTGCATGGGTCGTGGGAGGGAATTTTGAGCTCGTCTCTACGCTTTATCGGGCGGGTTCGCGGGATGCGGACTGGAGTGGTGTTCTGTCGCTGATGGCGAGTTACCGAATTTCTAGTCTCGTCTCGACTCAGTCCTGGATTTATGGCTTTTACAAGCATAAGAAAGGCGAGTCGTTGACTCAATTTTATTGGGATATCACTGACTTACCGTTTTTGCAGAACGGTCTGTCTTTGAGCGTGAGTCAAAATTTTACTGTTTCTTGGATGTTGAACCAATACTTGGGCGTTACTCCGAGTTTGAATAATATGTGGATGTCGCTCTGGTTGTCGATGAACCTCGGGTAGATGAGCTCCAGCGTGTTTAAAAGGGATTGAAAACCGCACCAGAATCCGCTAAAAGACTGACCATAATGATCTATTTTCAATCCTTGACCAAGAACGAACTGGTTGCACTTTTGAAGCCCTTGAGCCGAGTCAAAGCTCGCTCGGGTGATACTGAGGCGGATCTCGATCTCAAGGCGACCAAGCAGGCTCGATATCGAGCACAGCAGATTTTTCATTGGGTGTATCAGCGTTTTGTAACGGATTGGGATGAAATGTCAGATTTGTCAAAAGATCTGCGCATTTGGCTCCAGGAGAACGTTCAAATTTTTCGTCTGACAGAACGTCAAAGCCGTCAGGCTTTGGATGGGACGCATAAATTTCTTTGGGGTTTAAGCGATTCGAAGACTATCGAGAGCGTCATTATCCCAGCAGCGCTGCAAGAAAAGTCGGATGGCGCGTTTGACGGCGAGTTAGATGAGGCTTCGGATGAGGGAGCGTCCCCAGCCTACGCTGGGCGCCCTGTGCAGGAGGGGGTTGCCTCTCCTCGATGGAGTCGTCTCACTGCTTGTATTTCGAGCCAAGTGGGCTGCGCGATGGCGTGTAAGTTTTGTCTCACCGGGATTCAAGGTTTGGATCGGCATCTTCAGGTTCATGAGATTGTGACTCAGGTTTATGAGTTGCGAAGGGTTGCACCGATCACGAATATCGTTTTTATGGGAATGGGAGAGCCCCTTCATAATTTTGAAAATGTCGTGAAAGCCTGTGAAATTTTGCTGGATCAAGATGGGCTGAATTTTTCCAAGCGCAAAGTCACCATTAGTACGAGCGGGTTGGTGCCTGCGATCGAGGAACTCGGTAAGAGAGTGGACGTGTCGCTTGCTATTTCCTTGAATGGTTCCACGGATGAACAGCGATCAGCTGTGATGCCAGTGAACAAAAAATGGAATATTGAAGCCCTCTTAGATGCGTGTCGGAAGTTCCCTTTGGGAAGTCACCGTAGAATTACTTTTGAGTACGTTATGCTGAAAGGATTGAATGATTCACTCGAGGATGCTGCTCGTCTCGTAAAGTTGATTCGAGGTATTCCTAGTAAAATTAATCTCATTCCATTT
>CAINWE010000282.1 GCA_903854365.1 Oligoflexia bacterium | reverse complement strand
CTCAAGGTGTTTAACCAAAAAGAGAAAGCAACAATCATCCTCACCAGCCACAACATGGATGACATCGAGCGACTTTGCTCCCGAGTTCTCATCCTCCGCGCCGGAGAGATGATTTACGACGGCCACCCCCAAGGCTTAACTCAGGAGAGTGAGCGCATCCTCCGAGTCCGCTTCCGAGATACCCCATCTCTGCCAGAACTTCAGCAAACCACAGGCCTTTCGAGCCAACTCATTCAATTCGCCGAAGGCGATGATGAAACCTCAGACAGCATTCGCCCCGTGTTATTCAACATTAGGCAAGATCAAATCGTTCCGGTTCTCCAGTCTGTCATGAATCGTTTTGCAATTTTGGACATGGGGATCGAGGGACAAAGCCTAGAAAAGGTAATCCAAAGAATTTACTCAGAAGAAAAGGCAGGCCCCAAGTGAAACTCCAATGGAGACTGGCAGCCCTGAGAAACGGATTTCAAGACGCGACAGCATATAGAGTCGAATTTATTTTTGAATTTTTAGGGTCTGCCTTTGTTCCAGCGGCAATCCAATGGGTACTTTGGTATGCGCTTTTTAAAATAGGGGGCGCATCTGAAGTCGCTGGCATGACTTATGTTGACTTAGTGCATTACACCCTCATGAGCCTTTTATTTAGCCAAGTCCGCGGAGGAGACCACGACTTCGAGTTATCTGAGATGATCCGCTCTGGACAGTTAAGCAATTACCTCCTCAGACCCGTCGGCGTCGTAGAATTTGTCTATATCAGAGGAGTTGCGCCCCGCATCTTCATCGCCGGGATTTGCCTGATTTTAGGAGTCATTTTAGGTCAGCTTTTTGGGCTCTCGGGACCTCGGATGATCGGAGCCATGTTTTTGGCACTCCTAGGAAACATCATTCACTACCAAGTCGGCGCCACACTCGCTACTACCGCATTTCTCTGGGAAGAGTCATACAGTATTCTAATGGTCAAAAATATGGTGGTAAATCTCTTGTCGGGTGAACTGATTCCACTCAACTTATTCCCTCCGTCTTTACAGTGGCTCTGGAAATCAACGCCATTTTACCTTTACGTTTTTGGGCCTACTCAATACGCATTAGGACACTGGAGCCACACTGAGTTTCTCATGCAAATCGCCATTTCAATGCTTTGGATCCTGTTCGGCTGGGGACTCATTCGACTCAGTTGGGACTTAGGAATGAAACGCTATTTGAGCCTAGGAGGTTGAACTTGAATCCGACACGGTACCTCGAGGTTTACAAGATTCAATTTAAGAACAATTTTGTTCGAGAAGCAGTCTATCGAACCAATTTCCTCACCGCAGTCACAGTTGACCTAATTTGGATGGGAGTTGAAATCTCCCTTTTTTCTGTCCTCTATGCCAATACTTCGACCATTGGAGGATGGAGCAGAGAACAAGTTTACTTCTTTTTAGGCGTGTTCTTTTCCTCAGACGCGCTTTTTACAACCTTATTCCAGAGAAATTTCTGGAATTTCTCTGATCTAGTCAACAAGGGCGAACTCGACATCCTTCTCACCAAACCGATCCACCCTCTCTTTCTTGCACTCTCTCGTTCGATGAACCTGACGGCTCTCTTTAACGTGCTTCTCGGGTTTGTGATTTCCTCCCGATACGCAACTTCCGCCGGATTTGCCGGTGGATGGCACTGGCTTGAGTGGTGTGGGTGGCTCATTTTCGGCCTCTACGCTGCCCTTCAAATTCGCTTTTTGTTTTCGATTTGGATTTTTTGGACCGATCGAAGTTGGGCATTATCCAGGCTGTACTACCAGTTCTTTGCCTTCGCGACCAAACCCGATACGATTTACCCAAGAACCATTCGATACCTGATTTTAACAGCACTCCCCTTTGGATTCATTGGAAGCGTACCGGCCCGAGCTTTGCTCTACGGACTAAAGACTGAAGAATTCCTCGCTGCACTCGGAGTACTGATGGCCTTCACAGCAATCAACGTGTTTCTTTGGAAAACAGGGCTTCGCAGATACCAAAGCGCCAGTAGCTAGTTCGCTTTCTTATCTATCCAGTAAAAAACCATGCGGTCGCCGTGGCGACCACCCCATTAATTCATTCAATTTTGCATAATTTAACTTGCAGAAAAAATCCTTCGTCATAAGATCCGTTAATCCGGGGAGGTAGACATGGCTTCATTCAAAGATATTTGCTTCACACCTGCTGAGTTCTCAAGCATAGCGAGGCTGGATAAATCAAAATTCAGCACGCTCGAGTCTAACGGCATGATCTCAACTGTGAGACGTCGTTTAGGAAACTCGGACCGAAAAATGGTCACACTAGAGGAAACTCAGAGATACTTTCATGAAATTCGGAGCGGTCGCCACGGCGACCACGAATTCATAACAGAGTTACCCAAGAATAAAGTCCAAATGTTTTACAACGTCAAAGGCGGAACCGGTAAATCTACTCTTACTGCTCAGTACGTGATGAAGGCAGCAATTCTTGGACTAAAAGTATTGGCGATCGATCTCGATGGCCAAGGTCACCTCACCGTCAACTTAGATGTACTAGACGGGCATGAACGCCCCACGATTTACGACGTTCTCATCAACGACCTTCCCCTGGCCGATGCAATTCTCCCTGTTGCTCCCGGGTTGGATCTCGTACCTGCGAATTTGGGCCTTTGCAATATCGAAATCCCACTCAACAACAAGACTAGAAGAGAATATCGGCTATCCGAAGCTCTCGCAAAAGTCACCCATGAATACGACATTGTCGTAGCCGACACCAATCCTGCGGCCTCCATATTAAATGGATCCATGCTCGTAGCAGCAGACCTAGTTAACGTCGTCTGCGCCACAAACCCGCTCTCTTTTCACGGCATGTCCCTAGTTATGGCCACCATCGAGGAAATGGAGC
This sequence comes from Oligoflexia bacterium, assembly GCA_903854365.1. Classification (GTDB taxonomy): domain Bacteria; phylum Bdellovibrionota; class UBA1018; order UBA1018; family UBA1018; genus CAINWE01. The sequence goes on along the minus strand of CAINWE010000282.1, from coordinate 7,735 downwards.
GTGAATTTAAGCGCAGCCTCGAGGTCAGAATTGTGCCCAACATGTATGACAATCGAGAAATTATTAGCCAAGAGGTCTTAGGTGAATTGAGATCCCAGTTTCCCGAAAACTGCACCAAGGCAGTAGTCAATCGCAGCGCTGACCTGAATGAAGCCACCAAGCGCCGCCCGACCGTCTGGGGAGTCAATGCTATAGGGGTAGCAGCGCAAGACATTCAGGCACTCACAGAAGAGTTGCTTTACTCATAAACAACCTAGAGGAGGCTCTCATGGACGAAAACAAGAAAGACGACTCAACTCAGTCTAAAATTAAAACACGCCAAGGCAGTGGATACCTCAAGCAACTGTATTCAACCGCCCGAACCACTGCAGGGACGACGCACTCTCACCTCAAAAACCTCACCACCTTCTTAGTCAATTTCGTTCCAGTAGAAAAGGTCGACGCCTCTGAGCTACAAGTCAGGGTTCACTTTGACGACACTGAAATTACCGCTCTTGCAAATTCGATCAAAGAACACGGAGTTCTCCAACCGATCTTAGTGGTCCAGGATGGGGATCGCTATAAGGTCATCGCAGGTGAAAGAAGACTTCGAGCAGCGAAACTGGCAGGGCTCGATCGAATTCCAGCCCGAGTTCTCTCGACGAACGATAAAGCTACTCACGAAATTGCACTTCGAGAGAACTTAGATCGAGTGGACTTACACCCACTCGAAGAAGGAGAAGGATACGTCTCTCTCCTCGAGGCTAAGGCCTACAGCAGTCATGAAGCCATTGCCAAAGCTTTTGGTAAGCCAAAGTCCAGAATTACTGAATGCATCGGATTCACTCGACTTCCCGAGATCACCAAGGAGGAGCTTCTCAGAACTGGAGTGAAAAACCGCTCCTTGCTTCGTCTTTTGCTCACGTTGCCTTCTGACCAACATCAACGACTCATCTCTGAGGCAGCAGGAAAAGAAGAGGTGTTGGCAGTTCCACAAAGTGCGGACGCCGCAGGAAATGGCGACTCAGAGTCGCCTACGCCAATGCCCCCGGTCAAGAAGAACCGCTCCAGCAAACCTTTCGAGTACCGAGTGGATCAACGGGTCGTGGCCATCCCTAGCTTTAAATGGAAGAGAACCCAAGATAAAGAAACTCTCCGAAACTATATGGGATCTTTGCGTAAAATTTTAGAAGAATTGGAAGAGCTAATCTGATTCAGGTTAACTCCCAGCCAGCCCCATCGACGTCTTTTCTTATTATGATGCAGCATGCCATCGACGTAGTGCGCTAGGAATTCTGTTCTCATTCGACCACCGGTTGACGCATGACGTAACAAAAGCTCCCCTTCAGGAGAGCGAATCAATAAGCCTTGATGACTGACAAGTACGGCGTGTTGCGGGCTTTTTTCCCGTACGAAATTCACTACTGTACCGTCTGGCACCTGCTCCATAACCCTATGAAAATCCTCCAAAGGAAGATAGGGGAGGCGCACTTCTTTTACCTCACTCGCGTCGACTGCCGCGAGTTCTCGGCCCTGTGCTTGGCGATGTGCCTGAGCGGCAATCCATTTGCCCCGATGCAAAGTCCGCTCTTCAAACTGAACCTGGACCTGAGCAGAAGCAGCCACATTCAGTGTAATGTCTTTCACAACACCGGCTCTCTCATTATTTGGAATCCAATCTCCTTCCACGAAATGATTACGATTTTGAAAACTAGGCTGCGCATCTCGGTAACGAATCTCCATCAATCTCGGGAGAAAATCTTTTAGCACCTCACTTCTGCTCAAGGCAGCGACGGTCTCAACATAAGTAGTACAATCAAAATCAAGAGGAACGATCGGAGCTGAATCGTTCACCACTTCGCCCCTCAAAAATTCCCTTAAACGATCTGCCACAGAAGGATTTTTAATCAATGCAGAACTCCAATAATTGACCCGCTCCGAATGCGATAAAGCACTCACCCGCTGAAACTCTTCCTCGAGCAGGGAGCCTGGAATCAATACTCTTCCGAGAACTTTCTTATTTTCAACTGGAGTTAACATTGCCACTGCATCGTGGCCTCTCCGATCGCTGGGTTGGAAGAAGAAAAAAAGAAAAGTAAAAGCCAAGGCTGCTGCGCCAACAGCATAATATGGACCAGCATCCCCGAGGACTCTTTTGCCTCGTGCTCCATCACGAATAAACTCCTGGGAAGAAAGACTCGATGGCCTCGGTCGACTCTCTGCGCTTTTTGTCTGCATAATACGAGAAGCTCGCACTGACGTCTTTTTTCGAACACCGCTCACCTTAGATCTCTTCGAAATTTTTTTCTTCATGCTCACTCCTCTCCCCTCATCGGCACATCCATCGATCTGCTTAAGTCGGACTGCCGATTTCTTGACCCCCTAGAGAATTCCTTCTATAAATTTCACATGAACCCAAAACAGACCCAGCCCTGGCTACCCTCCGAACGGATCGAAAATCTCGTCCAACTCGAACCCGCCCTGATTATCCTCGTCCTAGCGATTGGCGCTTGGATAGCCTCTCGATTTTTTATTCATCGACTCTCTATTGAGCGACAAAGAAACCTCAGAGGTCTCTTCAGCAACCTCAGCTATCACCTCGTGTTCGGGGGGTCACTCTTTCTGATCTACTCTGGACTCAGTCGAGTTCCTCGCGAGTTTGCTGCAGTCGAGAGACTGGCGACCTATATCGGATTCGCGACCATTTTATCCGGTGCAGTCGTGTTCGTTAAGGTCTGTCGCATTCTGGTTTTTCAATACCTTTTTTTAAGACACATGCGGGTTGCCTTCCCAGTTCTCTTGGTTAATCTTTTCACTCTCTTACTCTCACTGCTCTTAGGCACGTGGCTAGGAGCAGAAGTCTTCAACTTGAAGCTGACTCCTATTTTAGCCACGTCTGCCATCTTTTCGTTGGTCCTCGGTCTAGCGCTTCAAGACACTCTCGGAAACTTATTCGCAGGGGTAGCGCTCCAATTCGATAAGCCTTATGAAATCGGAGACTGGATTGAAATTTCAAACGGAACTCTAAAATGGGTTGGACAAGTTCATGAAATTTCCTGGCGGGCAACCGTATTAATTTCGATGACCGAGGAAGCGATTACGATTCCTAACCGACTCATGTCTCAAGGGGAAATCTCTAACTTTTCAACTCGCTACAGAAGCATCATTCGCTCTCTATTATTCAGACTCCCGTTTGGAGCTCCCATCGAAGAGGTGAAAGCCATCCTCATCGCTGCAGCTCAACAATCTCCAGAAGTCCGCACCCGCCCGAGTCCTCGGGTCATCATTACTGAGACGAACGAATCTTGGATCGGATTTAAGTTAGTATTTAACATTGACGACTACGGCATCCACCCGCGAATTTTCGACCAGATTTACTCACATGCTCTATCAAAACTCGAAGCCAACGGATTTCACCTTGCAAGCCATCGGGTCCAAGTATCTCAAAATGAAATCTCACCGAAGGAGCCACCCTCCGTCCCGAAATCAGTCTGATTGACCTAAACCCACTCGCTCCTCCCGGTCCGCAAGAGGCATACATCATGCAGTGCACCCACACGGATATTGAGGAACCGTGTGGAAAGACGAAAACACAAAAGATTTGATTTTTTAGGACACGTTCATTGGGATTATTTTGCTCGAACATCGAGCAAAAAAAACGGGTATCTCATCAACATTTCAAAGGGTGGGTGCTTACTCTGGACCGATCACAACGTAGAATTAAGAAGGTGGGTAAGACTCGTCATCCAAAATGAAACGAGCCAAGTCAGCATCATCGTCATCGGAAGGGTTACCCACATTTCCGACTCACCACAACGCCAACCTGGCTCCGATCTCTTATACCCTGATTCTGGTACTTTCTACGGCATCGAATACACTTATCCGAACTATTTTTCGCTAGCTTCGACCGAGGTAATTTCTGCCTTATCGAGCAGGAACTTGATTGCTAGCTCTTGCCGCAACCTGAATTCTAAATCTCCTTTGCGGCCTGGATTTTTAGCATAAAATTCCTCTAACTTTTCGCGATCGATTCGAGAAGACTGAGACATGACGTCCATTTCTGCATCGATCACTTGATCCGAAACAGCGATCTTTTCCTGTTCTGAGATATTTTCGAGCAAAAGACTGGCCCGAACCTGACTCTCAGCACGAGTCTTGAGAGTATTCAAGTCACCTCGAATACTGTCCTGAATCATTTTTTCGGGATAACCCTGACGCTTCAGCTCCTCACCCCACTCTTGAGCCAGAAGCTTTGTCTGAGACTCCACCAATGCTGCAGGAACCTCGAATGGATTTTTCTCAATGAGTTGTGCAACTAAAGCTCCCTGAAGCTTTGCTTCGGACTCTTTCGCGCGCTCACGAACCAGAAAATCTTTCGCCTTGACTCTGAGATCCGCTACCGACTCGTACCCCATTTGCTTTGCAAATTCGTCATCGAGAGTAGGAAGCTTTTTTTCTTTGACCTCTTGTACCGTCACGGTGAACTCAGCTTCTCGATTGGCAATCGCCTTCGCTTCGGCAATTTCCGTACCTTCGCCGTAATTTTCTGGAAAACGAATCCGAAAAGTCTTGGTTTCTCCTGCGCGCATACCAATCAACTGATCTTCAAAACCAGCAATCATCGAGTTGGAGCCGATTTCAATCACTCGACTCCCCTTCATATCTTCGCGAGGTTGCACCCCGGTATCACTCACCAATCCGCCTGAAAAGGTGGTGTCCACAAAATCGCCCTTCTGAGAAGGACGGGACGAGAGTGAACCATCCGCAAGAGCCACTCCACCGCCAACCGGAACTAACTGGGCCTGAGAGTCTTGGAAATTTTTTACAACTACTTCGATCATCTCGTCGGTCACAGCCACCGTCTCGCGACTCAAACGCAGACCGGTATAACCTTTTGCTTGAACTTCTGGAAAAATTTCAACTGTTGCAGTGTACACAAGGTCTTGCTCATCTTTAATACCGTGGTCATGGGCCCCTGCACCCGTCTGGTGAGCAGACGTATCAATTTTTGGATAACCTACTGTTTTTAAAGCCTCTTGTCGAATCACTTGCTCGAAAGAATCATCAATGAGCGAGTGAAACACCCGGTGCCGGACGTCTTCGCCATAGAACTGCTTCACCATCGAAATGGGCGCCTGCCCTGGACGAAACCCCTTCAGAGCGGCAGTCTTTTGAACGGTGATGAAACTGCGCTCTAAGGTTGCCTTCACTTCAGAGGCTGGAACGCGCACCGTTAATTTACGAACCACACTTGAGATTTTTTCAACTTCGACATTCAATTTCATTGGGATCTTCTAGACTAGCCCTACCTAAAATGTCAAGGTTCCACTTGCCAGGAGAGCTGAAAGGGAACAGGGTACCAGAGCCTCTCTAACCACAAAGCCCGAGCTGGCGCGGTTGGTCCTACCTCGCTCCGACATTGACTCGCCAAAATCTCTTGAAAACATTCTGGAGGGCGTCGACCTTCTCCTACTTGTAAAAGAGTGCCCGCAATTCCTCGCACCATTTGCTTCAAAAACCCACTCCCGACCACTCGGACCCTGACCAAACCGGTTCGGTGGATCTTCAAAAAACCAGCAGACTCCTCGTAAGTGACCTCAGCCTCGAAGAGATTACGAACCGTAGGCCCGGGTTTGGAGCCTGACGCCTGAAAGGGCTTAAAATCTTTCTCCCCTAATAAATATTGAAGTCCCTGATTCATGGACTCTAAATCTAATGTTTTGCGAATCCACCAACTGTAGGGCTCGAGGCAAGGCACTGCCGCCGGCCCCTGCTGAAAATAATAAGAGTACTGCTTTTTGATTGCGCTTCGCTGAGCATGAAACTCAATCGCAATCGACTGGAGAGCCAGAACTTGGATCACCGCAGGCAACAACCCATTCAATGCCCGCATTAATACTTGGGGATCCCACTGCCTCTCCTTCAAAACAAAATGGCCCACCTGACCAATCGCGTGCACACCAGAGTCCGTTCGCCCACTCCCCACGACGGAAGGTGTCTCGCCTGTAATCCTGGCAAGAGCCTTTTCAAAGGTCTCCTGAACACTGGGAAATTGATTCTGCCTCTGCCAACCGCAGTATGAAGTTCCCAAATAACTAGTTAAAAAAGCGTATTTCCACATTAATATTCAAAAGAAAAACCAACAAAAACGCCGCCCGACTGTATCCTCAAGCGCCCACCCAAAGGCATCATTTGAATGTAATCGACCGTAAAATAACTATGATGAATGCCATGTTCCGCAAAGTAATTCCAGTTCGTTGTTTGCGACATCCAATCCAATAGAAGGGAAACCCCCACCGAGCCATACAAAATCGAGGACAAGGCCAAATGATTAGGACTTGGATCACTTCGAATTTCCCAGGAGCCAACCACCCCCGGTCCAACCATGATGTAGGGTCTGAGCACTTGAAATAAGTTGAACCGATAACTCAAGGCCGCTGCCACTGGAAAATTAAACAATTGAAAACTCGTCTGAGACCCACTCGTAAACGGTGTCCCAGTTCGGGGATCTAAAATCACAGCACTCAGCTGCCCGCTCCCTGAATAATAATGAATCCCGAAGAGAGTCGCCAAACCTAGGCTCCCGCCAAGCTCACTATGAAAAAACTGCATTTCGTATAAAAATGAAATTTGGGGAGCATAAGCCTTTCCATAGAGAGTATTAAAACTGACTGCCGTTGAGGCAGCCGGGAGAGTATAGGACTGACGGATCGGCGAGAGGATGTACCGGAATCCAAAGAGGTGACTGATCGATCCCGGCTTCTTAAGACTGAGCTCAGACCGACCTTGCTTCAGAGCCTCGATTGCCCCCTCAGTCTCCTTCGAACCCAAGTGAGTTTTCTCCTTCTCAATAAAGGAATCCCCGGGTTGCCTCTGCCAGTCAGGCTTTAACGAGGAATCTTCATGACGTAATTGCTCAATATAGCTCTCCTGAGGGGAGGTTTTCCCCACGTCGCGTCCGAGTCTCTTCCTCAACTCTTCCGTATAAGATCCTTCAAGGGGAGCCAGAACACTCGGCTGCTCCATCTCACGCTTAATTTGATCGATATATGGCTGATGAGAAACTTCATCCGCTCCCGCTAGAATGCTCCCAAAACAGCAAGCAACGACACCAAAAAAGCCTAGCGCCTTACGCAGCATTCGGAGGCCTCCTGCTCATTCTAAGTGCACCCACAGCCGCTGCGAACGCTCCCATGAGCAACCAGGCAAAAGCCCAAGGATGAAGTAACAACCACGCCAGAGCCTGCACCTCAAAAAGCCCTAACAAAACAGGAAGCCGAAACGCGGGATGATCAGTCAGCCAATCTGCCGCCCGAGGCGACCAACCATAGTACCAGGCTACCAACATTCTGCCAGTCTCGGATCGCAGAAGAATCCGATCTCTAAAATCCCTCAGCAGCATCACAGGAGTCGCATCGGAGGACTGGAATGCAGCAGTTGCAATAAAGCATCGCTTATCGTTTGGCAAAAAACCATAAACACTCGCAGTCTCCAAAGGGCCAAAGGCGTCGCATCGATAGAGCGGCGAGGCTGCAGGAGAAGGTGCGGGAGACGGGAGATTATAAATCCCTGCAGCATCTTCAATCAAGAACCCCAGATAGTAAGGAAAACGACGGCTTCCATCAGAGTTTTGAAACCCCGACGCAAAAAAGAGCGCATTATTAAAACTCCCGCTACTCGTCGAAAACACGCTATTCGACTGCGGAGAGAGTAAATCAGGCAGAACAACGCCCCCCCCTGACTCAGGCTGAAGCTG
>CAINWE010000281.1 GCA_903854365.1 Oligoflexia bacterium | reverse complement strand
GGGTTGCTAGGCACTCCCTCGTATACTCATCGATCAAGGTTAGGATCCTGAAGCGACTCCCATTCTCGGTCTGGTCCTCCACGAAGTCCCAACTCCAGACATGCCTTGGCCTCTCGGCCTTCAGCCGCTCTGCTGTGGAGATTACCACCTCGGATTCCCCGGGAGCAGTCACCTCCATCTGGATCAAGTTTCCGGGACTCCTGCATGAAATGGGGGCCAGCCCCATGGCTTCCCAGAAGCTGAGTATCAAACTAGAAATCGACCTCAATCCTCCTGCCGGAGCCATGACTGAGACCAAAGTCCACTCCACTCCGTCACTCATGGCGATCACGGCACACGATATGCCCTCACTGATGGCTGGCAAGCTCCACGCCATCCTGGCCCGTCCCTATACAAAGGGCCGCGACTGGTATGATCTCCTCTGGTATTGCGGAAAAGCCGTGGAGCCCAATACTGAACTACTTACAGCTGCTCTTGCGCAAAGGCCATCCGTGCATTGCCAGACAGGCGTGGAATGGAGAAAAGGAGCCCTTATCGCCGCAGAACAATGCGACTGGAAGGCGGTCCTTCAGGATGTCAGTCCATTCTTGGAGAATGCCATCGACCGAACCATGCTGAACAAAGAAACCACGCTTTCGGCACTCAAGGAAGCATAGTCCTCACGGCGCCATACCTTCCCACCTTCGAACATTTAACTTTTTACTGATTTCCCCATCAGCTTTTCTTCTATCTCCCAACTGCCATCTTCCATCTTCTCAAAGAGGCTTTCCCCCATCGCCGATTACCTATCGCCTATCCCCGATATAACCTTCTTTTCTGACCCTACAGTCCAATAGTCTAATAGCCTACAGCCTTCCCCTTTCAGGTTTGCTTGCCCGGCCGTTGCTCCGCACCCCTCCTCAGCTACCTTTCCACCTTTTACTTTTCTCCCGGCTTCAGTCCTCTGACCTAGCAGTCTTCAGCCTAAAAGCCTCCCTGCAAGCTCTCGTCTCAGCCCTCCTACTTTCTCACTTTTTACCTTCTACTGGTACCATCTCGTCCCTCGATTCAGCAGTTCTTGCATTTCCTAGTCCGCCACTTCGGATCAACAATTATCCATTGACAATTATACGCCAATGGCGCACCTTTCATGAAGTTCGAATTTGATTATGCCAAAAGTCTTAAAAACAAGGAAAAGCATGGCATCGACTTCACCCAAGCATCGAAACTCTGGGATAGTCCTGTTGTCACACTGATCGCCGACCACAAAGACGAACCCCGACAACTCCATGTTGGAATTATTCAGGGCAAAAGCTGGACAGCCATTGTCACTCTACGAGGCAAAACCATAAGAATCATCAGTGTCAGGAGGAGTAGAAAAAATGAAGAAGCCATCTACAAACAGGAAATCAGAAAAACCCTCTAAAATATCCCGTAAGAACCTGGAGCAGAGTTTCGATGATGGGGAAAACCTCCTAGACTACTTTGATCCTGCGTCCGCCAGCATCTTGTGGCCGGCCAGAGCTCCTGAAACCCTTGCCGGGTTGAGAAAGAAGACAGGTATGACCCAGGACCAGTTTTCCAAAGCCATCTGCATTAGTTCTAGAACACTTCAGCAGTGGGAGCAGGGCAGGCGTGAACCCGAGGGCCCTGCAAAGGCGCTCCTTCGACTTGTCTCTCTTAAGCCATCACTCATCAAACTCCTGTCGGTCCGTTAGGCCTCTGGCATAAAGGCTCGCAGCACATGCTGACATTCCCACCTTTTACTTTTCTCCCGGCTTCAGTCCTCTGACCTAGCAGTCCAATAGTCTTTCAGCTTTCCTCATTTTCTACTAGCCCTGTCCCCTCGCTCAAGTTTCAAGTTTCACCCCTCCTCGGCTACCTTCCCACTTTTCCACCTTTTACTTTTAACCGGCTCTAGTCCTCTGACCTAACAGTCTAACAGTCTAAACTCCTAGATTCCTCGCTCCGCTCGTATGCCTCCCGCCATTACTGTAAAAAACCTTTCCAAGACATTTCGCCTCCCTGCAGAGAGGAGGGGAACCCTGCGTGAGCGCTTGATGAAGTTTGGCGTGAGAAACGAGCGGAAGGCTAAGCGCACTTTGAACGATATCAGCTTTGAGATTCAGCAGGGGGAGTTCTTTGGGATTATCGGGCGGAATGGTTCGGGAAAGTCGACCCTGCTCAAGATCCTGGCGGGCATTTACAAGCCAGATAAGGGAAGCCAGTTCACCATTCATGGCCGCATCGCTCCAATGCTGGAGCTTGGAGTTGGATTCAACCCCGAGCTCACTGGTCGGGAGAATGTCTACCTGAGCGCCACGATTCTAGGCCTCACGAGATCGGAGATTGATGCATGCTACGACGAGATCGTGCGTTTTGCGGAGCTAGAGAACTTCATGGAACTTCAGGTGAAGCACTACTCCAGTGGCATGTCCGTGAAGCTTGCCTTTGCCGTGGCGGCTCAGATCGATGCTCCCATTATGCTTCTGGACGAAGTATTGGCTGTCGGGGATTTTGTGTTTCAGGAAAAATGCTTTGCTTACTTCGAGGAATGCAAGAGACATGGAAAAACCATCATTCTGGTCACACATTCTCCCGGCTCGATGAAGCGCTTTGCGGATAGAGCAATGCTCATCCACCAATCAAGAATTGATATGATCGGAGAGCCCCATGAGGTATTGGAGAGGTACCGGCAGCTGGGGTGATAGGTTCAAAATTGCTCCACAAAGTATTTGTAGAAATGCACATTCTGAAACTATAATTAGGAAAAATTATTAATTATAATATCGCCATTTAATTATTAAGACTCAAAAAAACAATTTAATCATGGAATGTATACTAAAAAATTCAATGTGTCCCGTCTGTGGTTCGGGAAAATTCAGAAACACCAAAGTTCTTTGGCCTGAACTCATAGAGGAGTGGGAGCTGAATGCAGAAGAAGTCTGTTATGTTGACAGGCAACAGGGCTTCTCATGCGAGTCCTGTGGCAACAACCTTCGATCAATGGTGCTAGCCAAAGCAATCCTGTCTCGGTTGGAGGAGGCCGAGCCACTGAAGGTAGTAGCGAGGCGCTTCAGAAACCGCAATCTCAAGATCCTAGAGATTAACGAGGCCGGAAACCTCACGCAATTCCTTAAAGTATTTCCGCGCCATAAGCTGGTTACTTACCCTGAGTCGGACATGACAAAGTTGTCATTTGAAAACGAAACCTGGGATTTAGTAATCCACTCTGAAACCTTGGAGCATGTTCCAGACCCGCACGCGGGCCTCAGGGAATGCCGTCGGATTCTCAAGAGGAATGGTGCCTGTATTTTTACTGTTCCTGTGATCGTAGATAGAATGACAAGATCTCGAGTGGGATTACAGGCGAGCTATCATGGTGATCCAGACAAACCGACCGAGGATTACCGTGTAGTTACAGAATTTGGGGCAAATGTCTGGACTTATGCCCTTCGAGCTGGATTTGAAAGTTGCAGGATTCATTCAATGGATTACCCCGCAGGACTAGCGATTGAGGCTCAAAAATGAGTGCATCTAAAAAAGAAAATCTATTTAAAAAACCACTGCCGTCAGATTTTGACGGCAAGAGCTATTTGGAGCTGAATGAAGACCTTCGGAACGCTAAACTAGATCCCGCTGAACATTATGTCTACTACGGATGGAGGGAGGGCCGAATTTATAAAAATCCTTTTTTGATTCAGTTAAAACAAAACATTCCTGAAGCAGACTCAAAAAAAACCGTCTTGATTCATATCGGTTTGGGCCGTTGTGGCACCAGTTCATTACAATTTGCGTTCCACTCCTGCAGGGAGAATTTCCGCTTGGCCAAAATTCTCTACCCGAAAACCTTGAATGGTCAAACTGCACATCATGAACTGGCGCCCCACATTCCAGATGAAATTCCCAGCGCTTGTGAACGTTGGAATGCAATTTCAGAAGAATTTGAAGCTGGTGACTATGAAATGCTTTTGCTGAGTTCAGAAATGTTCTGCGAATGTACTGATGCCCTATTAAACCATATTTATGTATTGTTTAAAAAATATGAGGTAAAAATATTCTTCTTTGGGAGGGCACAACAAAAACTTTTGCCATCAATTTATTCTCACTGGTCGAGCGTTGGGATTGGTTTTCGTAACTTTAAGAGTTTTTACAACTTGACGAAAAATCAATGGAATTTCAAACGTATTCTCAAGAGGTGGTCGGAGAAGTTTGGTATTCATAATATTTGTTGTAATATCATTCAGGGAGGGGATAATTCACTTGATTCTTTTGCAAGGATGTTTTCCGAGAATACGAGGTATCAGTTAAGTTACAACAATGTTGATTATCGGTGTAATGAAAGTCTTCCTCGAATAGAATTATACGTTCTGAAAATCTTTGACAGGCTCTTGCATCCCTTTTCATTTCACAGCACGATTCCCGATTGGGAGCGAATTGAACTGGATGTGAGAGACCGAAATACTTGGCTTCGATCACGATTGTTGATGATGATGCAACAAACGAGCAAGGCGTTTCCCCGCCGTACACGCTCACTTTTAACAAAGGCCGAAAAGGAGGAAATCTGTTCCTTTTACTATGAATCCAATCGGGAATTTCACAGAATCTACCTCAAGAATCAACCAAGACAATGGTTTGAGAATCCTTGATAATTGAGTACCATGACATATGAATAAGCATAATACTGAACTTGAGTGGACAGGAGAGAGATTCGTGCCACAACTTCGCGGAACAATCGCATTGGAGCACTTGCACCGTTATGCCTTTGCCACAGCGTATGTAGAAGGCAAGGACGTTCTGGATATTGCCAGTGGAGAGGGCTACGGGAGCAAAATGCTCTCTATAAGAGCAAAATCTGTTCAAGGAGTCGATGTTGACGAGGCCTCAGTTCTTCATGCCAATGGCAAATACGGTTCCCAAAACCTCATTTTTACATCAGTTGATGCATGTTCGATTCCATTGGGTAATGAAGTTGTGGATGTTGTCGTGAGTTTTGAGACTCTCGAACATGTGGAAGACCAGGATGCCATGTTGAAGGAATTCAAAAGAGTTTTGAGGTCCGAAGGTTTGGCGATCATTTCAAGTCCGGAAAAATATGCATATAATCAGGAGAACCCACACGAAAATCCTTATCACAAGAAGGAACTAGACCTTGATGAGTTTAAAACTCTCTTAAAAAGCCAATTCCGGAATGTGTGTATTTTAGGTCAGTACCATCTGAATGGATCCGCCATCCTTGCAGATCAATTCTGTCCCCAAAAAGCAACGGCGTTCCGATTTTCCGATCTCCCAGGCGACCTTCGCCAGGAAATCGGTCTGCCTCGACCACTTTACCTGCTCGCTCTCTGCTCAGATGCAGAGTTGCCCTTATCTGATGGATCATTCTGTAAGCAATCTATCGAGGAAACGGATTTTGCTGCTACGATGAATTCCCTTGTTGCGCAAGGAAGCTCTCCTCATATCGAACAGTTGTCTCATGAAATTGAAAATCTGAAGGGGAGTATTTCTTGGAAGTTGACCGCGCCTCTCCGGTACTTACGTGATTCTTTTGATGAAATATTCCGATAAAGCAATTTTTTCTCAGTGAGCAGTAAATATTAGGCGCACGCACCTTCATGATCTGTTCACGGAATATTCGCAAACGCCTGAAAGCCATAATGTTCAAGCTGTTATGCAAAATTCCTTTCATTGACGAGAAGCGTGTGATTTTGGAGAGCGGGTATTTTGACGCAAGCTTCGCTTGTCCTTCCTGGTACCATGTAGCAAATCCCTTGGAATGGTATCTCAATAAGTTCAAGAATGGAGGTGATTGCAGGAAACCTATGCCGGGATTCCATCCTGGGATATACGCAGAGTATATAAACACGAGAGGTGTCAACCCATTTGTTCATTTTTTGAAGCGCGGCCAGCCTAAAGGGCCATGGCTTTCTAAGGTAATTAGTCAAGACAATGAGATTCACGGGAAAAATGAATTATCGGCTACCAAACAATGCGCTTTGCACATCCATCTTCACTATTACGAAAAGGCGCAGGATCTGCTAAAAACTCTCTCGCAAAACCTAGCTTGCCTTGATCTAAAAATCAGCGTTACATCAACGCAGGGCAGGGATTCCGTACTGCGAGTTTTGGAAAAAATGGGAAGTTATGAAGCGGATGTTCGAATCGTTCCTAATCGCGGCAGAGATATCGGACCATTTCTTACAGAATTTGGTAGGGATCTAAGAAAATATAAATTACTAGGGCATATCCACGCAAAGGCGTCGGCTTTAGTTGATGACCGCCTCTTGGTAGATCGGTGGGTCAATTTTCTAACTGAAAATCTAGTGGGCGGCCGCATTCCGATGACAGATGTGATCTTGAGTCACTTTGATCGGAATCCGCTTCTCGGGCTTGTTTTTGCAGATGATCCTAACATCATTGGATGGACGCATAATAAATTGGAAGCGGAGACATTTGCTGCACGCATGCAACTTCCACTGCCGCTTCCTTCCTCGATTAATTTTCCCGTGGGAACAATGTTCTGGGCGCGTCCAGAAGCGCTGGCTCCGCTATTTGATCTGAATCTTAAATGGGAGGACTATCCCGAGGAACCCGTTGCCTATGATGGAACGATACTTCATGCCATCGAGCGACTATTTCCTCTGATCACACGGCGTGCCGGGTACGAGTGCGCCGTGACTCATATTCCCGGGGTGAGCAGGTAATTAAAATTATCATCCGAGTATCTATCACTAGCGTCCGGTTATAAGTCCCACAGCATCAACTGGTTATTTTTGTGAGGCATATAAGATTTGAGGTCTTCTTCTGTAAGTAGTTCATGGATAGGCACCTTCTCAAACGGATGAACACT
>CAINWE010000280.1 GCA_903854365.1 Oligoflexia bacterium | reverse complement strand
CTCTGGGTAATTTTATTTTGCCCATCATTTTGGGGGCTAAGGACGTTGCTTTTCCTCGATTGAATCTGGCCTCGTATTACATTTTCATGGTGGGGGCCACATTTGCTGTGGCGGCACTGTTCCTGCGTGGAGCGGACACCGGCTGGACCTTCTATACGCCTTACTCGATCCGCACGAATACGACAGTGATTTTAGTTCTCACTGGGGCGTTTATTGCGGGCTTCTCCTCAATCTTGACGGGCCTTAACTTTATCGTGACGATTCACAAATTGCGCGCCCCGGGGTTGTCCTGGTCGCGGTTGCCCTTGTTTTGCTGGGCGCTCTATGCAACTAGCATTATTCAAGTTCTCGCAACGCCAGTGCTTGCGATCACGCTACTTCTATTGATGATGGAGCGGGTGCTTCAGATCGGTATTTTTGATCCGAAGTTGGGTGGCGATCCGATTTTGTTTCAACACTTTTTCTGGTTCTATTCCCATCCAGCGGTCTACATCATGATTTTGCCCGCCATGGGTGTGATTTCGGAGATCATACCCGTGTTCTGCCGAAAACCGATGTTTGGGTACAAGGCCATTGCTTATTCTTCTTTCGGTATTGCGTTGATTGCCTTTATCGTTTGGGGACACCACATGTTTGTGAGTGGTCAGTCTGAGCTGGCTAATTTCGTATTTTCCCTACTGACTATGTTCGTAGCTGTGCCGACAGGGGTGAAGGTGTTTAGTTGGGTAGGAACGATGTATAAAGGTTCTATTCACTTCTACGCTCCCATGCTGTACGTTCTGGGTTTTTTAGAGTTGTTTACGATCGGAGGACTCACGGGAGTCTTCTTGGCTACCCTGGCCATTGATGTGCATTTGACTCAAACCTACTTCGTGGTTGCGCACTTTCATTACGTGATGGTGGGGGGGACTTTGATGTCCCTGATGGCTGGACTGCATTATTGGTTCCCAAAAATGACCGGCAGAATGTATTCAGAAAAGGCAGCTCAGGTTTCTTTTTGGCTCATTCTGATTGGTTTTAACGTCACTTTCTTGCCTCAGTTTATTCTGGGTGCGCAGGGTATGCCGCGGCGCTATTGGGATTACTTGCCAGAGTATACGTTTTTGAACCGTGTTTCGACGGTGGGATCTTGGCTGATTGGGTTGGGCTTTTTCTATGCTGCTTTCTACTTTTACCAGGGAATGCGGTCGGGGAAAAAGGCCAGTGCTAATCCTTGGAATGCTCTGACATTGGAGTGGCAGACTCCCTCTCCTCCTCCACACGAAAACTTCATTGAAACCCCTGTTGTGACGTCTTGGCCCTATGAGTATTTGCCAGACAACATCAACATGCAGGGAAATTCTTAATTTTAAGGAGACATCATGTCGAACGGAGAAAACGCAGTACAGCATCATCATGCTCATCACTTCGCAAGTGCTGACGATGAATTCGAGGCATCCAAGCAGGGGATGTGGATTTTTTTGGTGACGGAAGTCCTCATGTTCGGGGGGCTTTTTGTGGCCTACGGCATCTTGCGTGGACTCTATCCGGAGATGGTTCATGAGGCGCATAAGCTCCTAGCGGTGAAGATGGGCGCGATTAATACAGTCGTGCTGATTACCAGTAGTCTGACGATGGCTTTGGCCGTGAGTTCGACGCAGAAGGGCCAGCGTGACCGAGCGATCTTGTATTTGGTGGCGACCTTCCTCTTCGCTTGCTGTTTCTTGGTGGTGAAGTATTTTGAGTATTCTGCGAAATTTCATCACGGTCTTTTGCCTGGCGCTCACTTTACCAACGAAGAGCTGAAGGATCCGAAGTCTCCACTTTTCTTTTCGCTCTATTTCATGATGACGGGACTCCACGGCGTCCACGTTTTGATTGGAATGGGAGTCATCGGCTGGGTCTTGAGGCGTACGCTCCGGGGTGATTTTGGTCCTCAGTTTTATACTCCGGTGGAGCTCGTCGGGTTTTACTGGCATTTCGTAGACTTAGTTTGGATTTATTTGTTTCCGCTACTTTACTTGGTGGGTTAAATTATGGAATCTCATTCGGACAAAAATAAGCATCATCACCATCACATTCTACCAACTCAGACTGCTCTGATGATCGGGGGGGCCTTATTGTTCCTCACGTTCGTTACGGTTTGGATTGCTGGAGTTGATCTGGGTCGACTGAATTTCGTGGTTGCCATGGCTGTGGCTACAACGAAGGCGTCTCTAGTTGCTCTATTCTTTATGAATCTTTATTATGATCGTAAAGAAAACAGCGTAATCTTCGCGACCTCCTTTGTGTTTCTGGCGATTTTTTTCGTACTAACATCGATGGATTTGTTCTTCCGCGGGAAGGTAGTCGTTGATCCAAATTTGATGGCTGCTCCTCAAGCTGCGTCTAAGTTGAAGAAGCCATGGATTTCAACGCCTGAATTGGTGGCGAAGGGCAAGGAAATTTTTGCGGCTCAGTGCGTAGCCTGTCACGGAGCAGATGGCCAAGGGAACGGTCCGGCTGCTTCGGCGCTGAATCCGGCTCCTCGGAACTTCCACGTGGATGCGGGTTGGAAAAATGGACGTAAGGCAACGCTTGTTTTCAAAACCTTGAAGGAGGGGCTTCCTCCTTCGGCAATGGCGTCCTATGCGAGTCTTCCTACTGACGATCGTTGGGCACTGTCGCACTATGTGATTTCGCTCGGGCCCACTGCGGTGCTTGCGGATACTCCAGAGGACTTTAAAAAGGCGGGTGTGAATCCAGATCAGGAAGGGGGCGGCGCTGAATCCGTGGCTGCCACGATTCCGGTGGATCTCGCTTTAGATCAGATGGAGGTCGCCCCGACCGAGAGCGAGCGGAATGCTCACCTCTATGATCCAAGCCAGACCCAATGGGTCGAGCGAGGCGCTCCTCAATCGAGAGCTGCTCAGATTTACTCAGAGAGTTGCGTTCAGTGTCATAACTCTAATGCCCAGGGTGGGATTAAGATTCTCCGGGCGAGCGTGATCGTACCTGCTTTGAGTGGGCAAAGCGAGGGGATGAGGTCTCAGGAATCCTTTAATCGTTTTGTGATTCAAGGTCTTCCAGGTAATCTCATGCCCGGATTTGGACACTATAGCTCGAGTGAGCTCCGTGATCTGTATCACTACGTTCAAGGACTTGCTTCGAATCACTAGTTCTAGGGCCTTCCTCCTGAGAGGGAGGGAGGTCTCTCTCATCCGAGTCATGTTGCTCTGAAGCCCCGTCTGTAGTAGGGTAGCGAGCCTCGAGGGTGAGGCTTATGAAGCAGTTTTTTCTTTTCGCTTTTCTTTTATTTTTTACGTCTGACTTGAGTTGGGCTATGAATTGCTGCGTTTGCGGGGATGAGGTTTCAGATCTGCAAGTTGCCGATGGAGACGCCCTCGAGTGCAGCTTTGGTCATCGGATTGACCGGGGATGCCTGTCTCAACAAGTGGATCAGGCTTCAGCGCAAGGTGTGATAGGAGCTCGAGGGATCAGCTGTCGGGGAGCCACTGCTGCAGGGGGGAGTTGTCGGCTCAAATTCGGTATGGCAGAGGTCAAGTCGGTCTTAAGTCCTCAAGCGAGTTCTCGTACTTTGGTTCGGAGTCATTCAAGTTCTAGAGGTTTTGATGGGAGAGTGCACTTTGCGCCTCTACCTGTGGGCAGCACTGTTTCCGCCTCGGAATCCGCAAAGTCGGAGAGTGCTCGAGGAGCGATGGGTTCGGCCGAATCCCCTACAAAAGGCGCTGTGGCCGGAGGCGACGCGTTCAGCTTTCCTTCTGTGGTGGCCCCTGGAATGATTCCAGTTTTAAGGAGTCACCCCATTTATGCGCTTTTGAGCGACAAGATGAGAGCATGGGGCCCGCTCTATGAAATCGCTGGTGTCATCTGGAGCAGTGTGATCCCCGATGCTCTGATTCAAGATCATGCCTATCGATTCTGCCAAGATCTTGGAGGCGGGGCGAGATTACCGACTCGCGAGGAGTATTTTGTTTTAAGTCGCATCCTGGGTGCTAAGGACCCAGAGCGGGGAGATTTCAGTGGGTACAATCCCCTTTTGTTTCCGGGTATGGAATACGCCGAGGATTATTTCCTGGAGTCATCGGTGACTGGGGAGCGGTATCGCCCCTCCTGGAGTAGGAATTTTTGGACGAGCTCAGTTTCGCGGGAGAGTAGCAGGAATGGGTATGTTTTCAACGGCAGAGATGGGTCACTCAGGGAGATGTACCGAATTACTATGGCGGTGCCGTTTCGTTGTGTGAGGTCGGTTGTTCCGTCGACTTCAGAGTTGGCTCGGGCCAAGGCAGTGCTCACCAAGGGGGTACCTGTGCTCGAAGGACATCCTCGCTATCACGACTTGAGTGAGGGTTTTAGAACTTTGGGTAAGGCGTTCGAGTTCGGCGGATTAATTTGGGGCATGGGTTCCGTTTCCGAAGGGTTGACCCATTCTGAGGCCAGGGCATTCTGCGAGTCTTTGGGAGGCGGGGCGAGATTACCGACTCCAAAGGAATGGTTCTCCGTGAGTCGAGCCATTGGTGCCGCTGATCCAGAAAATTATGATTTTCTAGGTTATTCATCGGAGGATTTTCCAGTTTGGGACGCGGATTGGGATCAGCTATTTTGGTCCGATGCCGTTGACCCCAGTGAGTCCGATTCTTCGTTCGTATGGAGCGGTTATTACGGTGTGTCCGAATCGATTTCCAGTGACACCTCGCTGTCTGGTGTAGTGTGCGTGATGGACGGTGTGACAGCCGGGGCACAATAGGCACTGCCGCGAGTTTCTGGCCTATAATCTGCAGACCTAGTCTCCCTATGCCATTGATCTTTTCAAAGTTTTCGGACGTCGTTTGGGCTGCTTTACCTGGAGGCGGTGTGGGTGAGTCGCTGGGTGCGGGGTCGCCGTTTACGAATTACACTGCCGCTGTAGTAATCTATGTTTTGTTGGCAGGTGTACTGATTACGGGTTTACTGCTGGGGGCGTTCCTGTTGATTAATCTGGGCTTGCTCTCCAAGCGACAAGAAGATCGAACGGGTCATCGGGACCCGAGCGACCTGGGTGTTTTAAGGGGCGAGGTTTGGCCTCAAGAGCCTGAGGAACGGACCCGCTTGCCGGCTGAGGAAAACGATGAGCCTGAGTCTCAATCTGATTTAGATCACAGGCGTTCGGCTTAGGCAGCGTGTTCTGCGAGGTTGACCGCGTTCTAGTTTTTGCTAGGCTTCAGCTCTTCTTCGATGGCGCTTTCGAGAGACTCGGGTTCGGTTTGGGGAGCAAAGCGCTTAAGGACTTCTCCGTCTCGACTCACCAGGAATTTCGTGAAGTTCCACTTGATGGCCTCAGTGCCGAAAAGCCCTTTTTCTGCTTTTTTGAGGTGCTGATAGAGAGGATGGGCTCCTGTACCATTGACGTCGACCTTGCCGAACAATGGAAAAGTGACTTGGTAGTTCAATGTGCAAAAAGTCTTAATCTCATCCTCGTTGCCAGGCTCCTGGCCGGCAAATTGGTTGCAAGGAAATCCTAAAACTACGAAACCTTGGTCCTTGTATTTTTCGTAGAGTTTTTCGAGACCCTTATACTGGTAAGTAAATCCGCATTTGCTGGCGACATTGACAATCAGAATGACTTTGCCCTGGTATTCGCTCAGGGGCATGGACTTTCCATCGATCGTTTTCACTTCAAATGAGTAAATCTCTTTCGTTCCCATGCTTGCATCTCCCGATTGAGTTTGGGTTTAAGTTGTCCAGGTCTATATAAGTTTAGCTTTCAATTCGCAATGGATTTTTAACTCACCCCGGCTTGGGTCCAAGTCGCTTACGCGGCAAGTTGACCTTCGCCGACGAGTGGGTAGTTAATCCGGTTTTTGAGTCGGTGAGAGCCGATGTACAAGGCACAGTTGATCAAAAATGTGTGGGTTGCAACGCAGGGAAATTTTTCCGGCAGCGGATGATCGGTGGGAGCGATTTGATTGCCCATGAGGCCCATCGGGTTTGCGTAAGTGCTGAGCTCAGCGAGTCGATCAATTGCCTCTTCGTTCCGGTCCGAGAGGGCAAGACTCGTGGCGAACTGAAGGCTGGTGAGGAGATCGAGCGGTTCTTCCTTTTGAAACTCAAATCTGGGGCGAGTCCTCCGAATAAACACGCCCTGAGCGAGCTCGGATTGAATAGCGTGTAAAGTACCCTGGATCCGCGGGTCATCGGCCGGGAGAAACTGAAGGAGCACGGCCCAAAGACTAGATGAGTCGAGGTCAGTTTCGCCGAACGCACGGACGAAGGTATTCTTCTGGGTGTTGAAACCTTGCTCGCAGATCGTTCGGTGGAGGGTTTTTTTCTCGGCGATCCATCGGGGAGAGATCGGTTTTTTGAGTCCAGTGGCAAGGTTGCAGATCTCTTCCAAAGCTTTCCAACAAAATAGTTTCGATGCAACGTGGTGTTCGGGCCTGCCGGTGGAGTTCCCGGGCCCGTAATCGGGCCGTCTCCAAGCCTGGCCGATATAATCAGCGACTTCAACGAGTTTAGGCCAGATTTCTTCAGGAAGTTCGTTAAAAATTTTAAAATATTGGCTGATCATGAGGATCAAGTGGCCGTAGATGTCGAGCTGAAAGGGATTCAAATTTTCTTGCGGAACCCAATTTGGTACGAGCGGCCCGGGTAAATGTCTGGAACCGTCTAAGGTATAGTAAGCCTGAATTCCTTGCCCACCGTCTCTTTCAAGCAGGTACCTCGCCCAGGAGAAGTAGGCTTTTGCTTCTTCGACATACCCGAGTTGGTAGAGAGCCTGAATGAGAAAGGCGCCATGACGGAGTGTCGCCTGGCGGTGGTCCCAGAAGTGCCCGTGGGAATTCGACTTGGGGGTAACAGTTACCGACTGTGCGATCGACCCTGAATAAGGCTGGGTGAGGCTCTTGAGGATTAATCCGGACCGTGTGACGATTTCTGCCAGGGTCCTCCGAAGAGACATCCTTCGGGTGGGCATTGATGGGCGATTTGCTTCCATTTTAGCAGGGTCGGTTGAATTTCTGGGACGATCAGTTTTTGATGAACGTTGACCTCGGAGAGGTCCCCGCGTCGTCCCCAAAGCCAGAGTACTGTGGTGGATTGGCCAGCGTCCAAGGTCACTTCGCCGGTGACTGCTGCGCTTTGGAGTTGAATGTTGATGGGAAAGTCTGCTTGGAGAATAACTCGGTCTTCGAATTGAGATCCCCGAAACAGAACTCCACGAGGATTTTTCTCAGCCTGAGCTGGCTCAGAGCCATACTGAAAGCGAGGGTGACAGAGGAGTCCCCAGCAGATAGTGCCCTCGATGACAGCAAGTTTGCGGCAAATCATGGGCCCAGACGTGCTGTTCTCGCCGAGGGGCATCCAGTCCGAGAGGATGCCTCGACCGGTTGGAGTTTCAAAAAGGGTTTCTAAGACTTGAGTTCGTGAATAATATTGCTGACGGGTTCTGAATTCCCCTTGGGGTGCAATCTGGAATTTTCCCCCCTGATTTCGATCCGAATAGTTCGCAAAGTGACTGGGGGAGTCGAGATAGGGAAAGCAGCACCAATCAATCGATCCGAGGCGACTCACGAGAGCGGCACTAAAATGATTTCCGATCAATCCGTAGTCTTGGGTAGTGAGGTAGCTCATGGGCTCAGTCCTTGTCTGGTGTCGCTTGCTCGACGGGATGAGGTGTCGAGCGATATCAACAGTGGAGGACAGGGTGCAAAGAGTAGGCCTAGGGGAGGCGCGAATGGGGCTCCTTCGGGTGGACTGCAAAAACGAGCAAAGCGGCGAGGGTTCCCGCGATCCCACCGCAGATGACGTCGGTGAGAAAGTGTCTGCCTGCGAGAATTCGAAAGTAACCCGTACAGAAAATCAGCCCTTCCGTGATGCCGAGGTCTGCGAGAATCAGCCAGGTCGGGGCTTGTCGGGAAATCAGCAGGAGTAAAACGATCACATTCGCAGCAGCAGTCACGCTGGTATGTCCCGAGTAAAATGACGTATAGTGTGCAGGGTCAAGACCTTGGGTGGCTAAATCCCCATAAATAAAGGGACGGGGACGGTGAAAACCCGTGTGGGCCATTTCTGTGAAAAGACCATTCCAAAGAATCGCTTGCAGGCCGACGCAAAAGTCAGCCCACATTTCTCGGAGTCGATGAAGGATGAGATTTCGCCCTGAGTAAGCTCGATAGAGATTCCAGAGCAATGGCAAAGTGATTGCCAGGGTAATTGACAGGTTTTGGGTCAGGTACGAATAGGCGTCTGCCGTGCCATTCTGAAAGTCAATCGAGAGCTGGTCGACAAAGAAGACCTCTTGTTTTTTGCACGGATGGGCTGGGTCTATGCAGGACGGATGGATGAGGGTCGATCTGCTTTGAACAATGGCTAGCCAGAGAAGCGCAGGCGCTAGAATGAGCCCGAAATCCCATGAGATTGACCGCACGGGACGAAACGAGGTGGGAGCAAGAGTCTGCACTGGTTTTCCTAAAGATCGGAAAAAATTCACTCCATGTCTCTTCATTTTATGAGATTAGCACGCTAGTAATAGTTCACAAAACGACAAAGGAGACTTTATGTCTAACGCTATCAAAGTTGGAACAATCGCACCAGAATTTAAGGCACAGGCCTATGTCGATGGTCACTTCAAGGAAGTGAGTTTGAAAGACTATCAAGGTAAATGGGTTTGCTTGTTTTTTTATCCGCTGGATTTCACGTTTGTCTGCCCGACCGAAATTCGGGCATTTGCTCAAAAAGAAGCTGAATTTAAAGAGCTGGGATGTCAGCTTCTTGGATGCAGCACGGACAGCGTTTATTCTCACAAAGCTTGGTATGAGCGAGATTTGAAAGAGGTGAAATACCCAGTTTTGGCCGATACGGCTCATCAGATTGCAAAATCTTATGGCGTCCTCATCGAAGAGCAAGGAATCGCATTGCGGGGTACCTTCCTCATCGATCCTAAAGGCACTCTTCAATGGATGAGCGTCAACGCCCTCGGGACGGGTCGATCGGTTGACGAAGTGATTCGCACTCTTCAGGCGCTGCATACGGGGGAACTTTGCCCTGCAGAATGGAAGCCTGGCAAAGCCACTTTGAAGTAAAAGTCGATTAGGCTGAAATTCTCTGGAAGTATCTCGGCGTCCTTGCCGGAGGTATTTCCAGAGAGTTTTTTAGCAACCTTTCGGATTCTTGATCTCTTGATCCCTAGCTAGCGGGCCATCAGCCATTCTCGGGCGGCCTTCAAAGCATCAGCAAGGCCCTCCGGTCGGGTTCCGCCTGCTTGGGCTTGATCAGTCTTGCCACCGCCGCGGCCGTCAATTTTTGGGGCAATCGCCTGAAGCAGGTCATTTGCGCCGAATCCTTTGGGTGCTTGAGGTCCGACCGCAACGAGGAGGGATGCCTTGGGTTCTGCGGGATCTTTCATTCCTAAGACCAGTACGCAGTCCGGGGCTTTTTGTTTGATTCGGTCCGAAAGTTCTCTGAGGCGCTTAATTCCTTGGGCGTCAGGAGCGCAAATCGCCGAGACGAAGCGAGTAGATCCCACTTGTTCTACCTTGCCGAGGATCTCATCGACTTCTCCACTGGCACTCTTGGCTTGGAGTTGTTCTATTTGCTTCCTGAGTTCGCGCTCGGTGGCCGACATTTTTTCGAGTCTTCCTGAAATTTCGTCACTGGATGAAACTTTCAAAAGATCGCGAATCTCTTTGACCTCCATGTCCTTCGATCGGAGGTAATTGAAGGCGCCTTTGGAAGTGTAGCCGATGATCCGGCGAACTCCGGCTGCAATACCGCTCTCATTCGCAATTTTAAAAAGGTGAATCTCAGAGGACTGATCGACGTGAGTGCCTCCACAAAGTTCAGTTGAGAAATTGCCGACTTGGATCACTCGCACCTTTTCGCCATATTTCTCTCCGAAGAATGCGATCGCGCCTGCAGCTATGGCTGCCTCTTTGTTCATTTCCTGTTTGGAGACGGGCTGAGAGTTCCAAATTTTTTGATTGATCAGATTTTCCACTTGAGTGAGTTCGGCTTCGCTCATCGCCTGAAAATGACTAAAATCGAATCTTAACAGGTCGGGCGTGACGAGGGACCCGGCTTGTTTTACGTGGTTCCCAAGTACTTCGCGGAGGGCCCATTGGAGCATATGCGTAGCAGTATGATTCCGTGTGGTGAGTGCCCTCAGTTCCTCGTGGGTTTCTTGGAGGTAGCTCTCCTCGACTTGGAGGGTGCCCTGAAGAGGACGAAGGTGTGCTACGATCAGTTCTGGTGTCGGTCGCTGCACATCGATGACTTCGCCTTCAAAACCGGCAGGGTTCGTCACTCGACCTCGGTCTCCTACTTGTCCGCCGCTTTCACCATAGAAAGGGGTTTCAGCGAAAACTACCTCGAGAATCGGCGACTTTTCTGCACTATCGGCTGTCAGCGCGAGTGCAGGGGTGGTGAACTGAGTGACTCTTTTGAGTCCTTCGGGCTCACTCACGAAAATTGCGATGCAGGGTGAGTGGGCCTGCTTCTTCTCGTAGCCGACGAAGCGGGGGAGTTGGTTTTTGCCTCTTAATTCCTGAGCGAGCTGCAGATAAGTTTGATCCAGGGCTTCTTGGCCTGACCCTTTCCAGTGTTTGCGGGATTCGCTGCGTTGACGATCCATGCATTGTTCGAATCCGACTTCATCGATGCTGATGCTTTTCTCGGCACAAATGACGCGAGTGAGATCCAACGGAAATCCATAAGTATCATAAAGTTTAAACGCAATGTCCCCCGGGAGAGTTTGTCCGCTTTTGAGACGTTGAGTTTCTTCGTCCAAAAGACTGAGGCCTCGCTCGAGAGTTTTAAAAAACTGTTCTTCTTCGGCAAGGATGACTTTCTCGATGAAGGTTCTCTTCTCAGAAATTTCGGGATAGGCGTTCTTCATTTGGTCAATCACAAAGCCTGAGGTCTTGTGAAGAAATGGCCCCGTGAATCCTAGCTTTTTGCCGTGTCGAATGGCTCGACGCATAATCCGGCGAAGAACGTAACCCCGTCCCTCGTTGGAGGGCATTACGCCGTCACTAATCAAAAAGGTGGCAGCTCTGGAGTGATCTGCTACGACGCGGAACGACACCGCTGTTGGGGCAGCCTTTTCGTAAGAGATCCCTGCGAGATGCGAGATTTTTGAAATGATATCCTGAAAGAGGTCGCAGTCGTAATTCGTGTCGACTTCTTGAAGGATAGACGCGATTCGCTCGAGACCGGCCCCTGTGTCAACGGAGGGTTTCGGCAAAGGGGTGAGCTTGCCGTCAGCAGAGCGTTCATACTGCATGAAAACTAAGTTCCAAAACTCCATGTAGCGATCGCAGTCGCAACCCATCGCGCAGGTCGATCTTCCGCAACTGTATTTTTCGCCGCGGTCAATAAAGATTTCGCTGCACGGACCACAGGGACCCGTATCACCCATTGACCAGAAGTTGTCCTTTTCTCCAAAACGATAAATGCGATCGGTGGGGACGCCTTCTTGTCGGTGCCAGATTTCTGCTGCCTCATCGTCTTTTTCAAATACCGTGACGTACAGACGATCCTTAGGGAGACGGAGTTCTTGAGTAACAAAGCCCCAAGCCATTCGGATGGCTTCTTTTTTAAAGTAGTCCCCAAATGAGAAATTTCCGAGCATTTCAAAAAAAGTGTGATGTCGGGCGGTGAATCCCACATTTTCGAGATCGTTATGTTTGCCACCGGCTCGGACGCATTTTTGGGAGGTCGTGGCGCGCGTATAGGGCCGTCGATCCTTCCCTAAAAACACGTCTTTGAACTGTACCATGCCGGCGTTGGTAAATAGCAGGGTTGGATCGTTCTGAGGAACGAGAGAGGAACTCTCCACAATCGTGTGTTGATTTTTTTCAAAGTACTTTAAAAAACGGGTACGAATTTCAGCGGCTTTCATGCTAGCTACATAACTCGATCAAGGAGGCAGAGGCAATGTCAGTTTTTATTTCCGGAGCATCCAGTGGAATTGGTGAAGCTTGTGCTCGGGTATTTGCTGCTGCTCATCATGACTTGGTTCTCGTTGCACGGCGCGAGGATCGACTTCAAAAATTGGCTCGGGAACTGCACGATCAGTTTGGAATTCGAGCGACCCCAATTGCTTTGGACGTACGAGATCGGGCGAAGCTCGAAGTTTTAGCTCAAACTCACGCTGAGGTTTTTCAAACGGTGGATGTCCTCATTAATAACGCTGGGTTAGCAAAAGGTCGAGACGTAATTCAGAAGGGTCGGCCTGAGGATTGGGACGTCGTGATTGATACTAACCTCAAGGGCTTACTGTACGTGACCCGGGCTTTTTTACCTCTCATGATTCAGAAAAGGCGAGGCCATATTGTGAATATTGGCTCGGTCGCGGGCCAATGGGTTTACCAAAACGGCAATGTGTACTGCGCCTCGAAATTTGGGGTGCGGGCGCTGACAGAATCATTGCGCTATGACCTTCACGGAAGTGGTATTCGGGTGACTGAGATTTCTCCGGGGATGGTGAAAACCGAGTTTAGTCAAGTGCGCTTTGGCGGAGATCAAGAAAAGGCCGATGCGATTTACGCGGGTCGTACCCCCCTTACTCCTCTCGACATTGCCGAGTCAGTCTTATGGTGTGTCCAGCGCCCGGCACGGGTGAATATTCAGGAGTTAGTTATTTTTCCTACAGAGCAACCCGGTGTGCATCCTACGGCTCCTGTCGTCAGGTGACAGGGAGTTCCTGAGTCAATCTGAGTTTTACACGAGAAAGTTGTATCCCTCTTGTAATCTGTGTTACTTTTGTCCACATTAATCTTAACTACAAAAGTGGGGAGAGTTGGAAATTGAAGACACGAAATTGGGTATGGCCTATTGCTTGTTGCGTTTCTCTAGGGTTTTTCTGGATCAATGCCGGTTTTTGTGCAGGACCGATTCACCCCAAGTTAGCTTACTATGAATTGAAAGCGAAAGTGAAGGCTGCTGAAAAGCAGGCTGAAATTCACAAAGCCGTGGCTTCCGAGTATGCTTCTGTGGCTTGGAAAAAAAGAATGAATGAAGAAAATCGAGATTCCGGGACCTTTTTTGAAGAGACTAAATCGACTCCAGACCTGCAAAAGTCTCAATGGCATATCGAGCAAGCCTATCAACTCTATCAAGAGGCTGCGGCTGGCCGGGCTCAATTGGCTGAGCATACTTTTTGTAAAGCCAACCCAGTGAATTGGCTAGGGAAGAATCGCATTTCGAAGCACAAAGAAGCTGAAATTGATGATCGATTCAATGTGCAGGCGCTTGCGCCGTGGATTGCGAAGAACGAGAAAAAAGTACCCGTAGTGCCCGCCTCAGTTGTTGGGTCATCGGCTTCGAGCGGAGCTGCCGACGCTGCACCTTCAGGGATTGGGCAGTGAGTGAGTGGTTAGGGAAAGGTCGGGCTTGAGCTTGAGAGGCCCTGCGAGTTGATCGCAGGGCCTCGGAGTCTCCCTTGCTTGAGGCGTAGGATTCGGAAAGCTACATGGTCTGGGAAAATCCCTGGTGATTAGGGCTCGGTTTTGAGTGTACGTTTCCAGATGCGGCCTGATTGGGGTGCGTTGTTTCTGCGAGCTCAAGCCCAGTGGCGAGGGCCGAAATGCGAGCAACAGACCCGTAAACAAGCTCCAGGACGGGGAGATCTTGCGTAGATTCTGCGGGTGTTTGGAGTTCCTGCGGCTCAGCACTGAGACTTCTTAAGTCAGACATACAAAGTTTTCTAAAGACCATGCCCTGTGAGTTCAGGTTGTCTTCATCTCCTTTTTCGGAGTGGGTTCTTAAAAAACCGCCCATGAGTTCAGACCCGAAAAGGTAGATCACGGGCTCAGCGATCAACCGATCAATGAGAGTTGCCGTTGGCACTCCTTCCTGGATGACCATACTGTCGATTTGCCTGCGATTTTTGCCGACACTCATTTTGTTTTTGGTTCTTCGGTTCATTTGTCGCACTTCGTCGCCGGAGTGAGCGACCATAATCCCCATTCCGTACGTTCCTGCGTTGTTTTTGACAAAAACAAATGGCTTCCGTTTAATGTTATGGTCGAGATACGATTTTTGAGTTCTCTCCAGGATTCGATCGACAGCTTGAGCGACTTCTTCATCGTCGAGCATCGCTTTCAGCAGATGGT
>CAINWE010000279.1 GCA_903854365.1 Oligoflexia bacterium | reverse complement strand
TAAAAGTAATTTTTAGTTTGAAACCTATGCAGAGCAGCGGCAAAACACAGTCATGAGTGGGTAAGGACTTGCCCTTCTATTGATTTTACATAAGGGTGCACTGCGTGGTAAGGGTGCTTACCGTGGTCAGGAGCGCAAGTACGTTGCATAGAGGCAGGTTTAAAAAGTGTTAAAAAATAGACCAGGCAGGTTGATTGGCTTAATTAAATTCGTTTTTATGGCGCTTTTTTCGCTGCCCGCGGCTCAAGAGATTGCAGAGGCTGCTCACAAGCAGATGAGAGTGACCGTTCCAGCTCGTCAAGTCGTGGAAGACTGCGGCGATCTCATGGCGACGGTAGGATCATTTTTGGAGCAGCAGGAGTTTAGTCGATTTGCGTCGGTATCGAAAAGCCTCCGCTCACAGCTTCTGTCTCCCGAAGTGATGCTTGCCCTTCGGACTATGACTGTTGCGGAAGACATTCGAAAATTGGCTAGGACTGGCGATTATCGGAGCTCAGTTTCGGCGCATTGGTCCTATCCCGAGTTTAAGGACCGGGCAAAATTCATCAAGTCGGGCTTCGTTTCAGTGATTTTTGAAACTCGAGATGAGTTTCTGGATTTTTTGAGAAACCCGGACGCACAGGTGTTTCCCGGTGTAGAGTTGGTGTTTATCTTTGATGGGCACGGCTTGTCTGCAGCGGATTGGAGCGAGCTTGCAGCTTTCAGTCGATTGAGGGTTTTGAGCCTGAGAGAAAATCACCTGGGTCCGGCAGGGATTTCGCAGTTTGCGCCGCAATTGCAGAGTTTGAAACATTTGCGAGTTCTGGATCTTGGCGGTAATGACCTTGGGGGCGAAGGATTCAAGGCCGTGGCTGGGGCGCTTGCTCAACTTAAATCTTTGATAGTCCTCGATTTAGAGCGAAATCGAATTGGAGCGGATGGAGCGATCGAATTAGCTCACGTCCTCCAGCGTCTTCCTCACCTGCAACAGTTGATGCTCGGGAACAATGGGATCGGGCCTAAGGGGGCAGTTGCGATTGCTCAAGTTTTTCAGCATTTGAAAGACTTAAGAGATCTCGATCTGAGTGACTTCACGTTTGGAGCGGATGCTATCGGTGTTGAGGGAGGCTTAGAGGTTGCTAAAAACCTCGAGTATCTGAAGCAGCTGCGGTCTTTGACTCTGGTGGGGTGTAACCTCGGTCCCGCGGGGACGATCGCTCTGGTTAACCAGCTTCAGCGTGCTTCGGGCCTTCAAGAACTGGATTTGAGCGGGAATCAAATGGGCGAGGAAGGCGGAACAGCTCTTGCGAGAAATTTTCAGTACTTTCCCAGACTCGAGGTATTAACCTTAGAGGATAATAATCTAGACGTCGACGGTGCTCGAGAAATTGCCGCCCATCTCGGGGAGCTCCAGCACTTGTCTTGGTTGGATTTAAGTCAGAATCAGATCGGTAGTGAGGGCCTGAGTGCGATTGCGCCTGAGTTGCAACATCTTCGCGCCTTGAGGGGGCTGCAGCTCGATCGTAATCTGATCAATGACGGAGGGGTTTTCGATCTCGCAGCTCACCTTTATCGCGTTCCTCGACTTGAGCTCCTGACTTTGAGCGTCAATTTGATCGGTAGCGCCGGAGGTGAGGCGATGATTCGGGCGCTCAGACAGGTCCCTCATCTTGAAACACTCGATCTGAGTCACAATCTGATCGGGAATGAAGTGATCTGGTCGATTGCAGCGAAGTTTTTGGAGCTTCAGAGGTTGGGGCGATTTTACCTGATCGACGGAAATCAGATCAACCGCCGTGGGATCTTCATCCTTCGCACGTTGTTCCCTGGGGTTACGCGATATTCCAAAGATTGGGATTTTTTGGGTGAGGATTGAAATGAAAATTTTTAAGGTGTTTTGTGTCGCTTTTTATGCACTCCTTTTTTGCTGTCCGATTTGGGCGATGGAACAGAAGCCATCCCCTTCTGAGCCCGAAGTGGATCAAGAAGCAGTGCAGTTTGAGGCCTATAAGAAATTGTTGCCGATTCCTTACGAGAAAATCCGAGATGAATTTTTGGCGATTCAGGATGCGATCGATCGCGAAGAGCATTTGACTCGAGCAAGTCAGGGAGCTCCGTTGATGGGGGGCTGGGTTGGGTTCATCGACGACGGGGATATTGAATCTCCGTCGGAGCGCGAACGGCGACATCGAGAAGAGACGGCGGATTATCAAGCTACGCTGAAAATTGAGAAGGGGATTTTGAAATCTTTACGCGAATTCGCTTCCAATCACCCCGTTTTTTCGAAAGAACTTAAAATACTTGTAAAAAAATGGAGAAAATCCCATCTGGATTTATCCGTTAGAGACTCTTGGCCATCGGATTTGGCAGAGACTCTGGCTCAATTTCTGATTCAAAAGCAGGATGATTGCGGTGCTCAAAAGCTTCTGGATCTGTCGATTTTATCTCCGATGCAGTCGGGGGATTCCCAATATCTGGCTTCGGGCCTCATGCTGATGAATTATTATAATCAGGAAGTTTGCTCTTCTGGCGGGTCTGGCCCGACCGCATCGTTGTTTTCGGCAGTACGAAAGTCCCGATCGTATTTTCTTAAGGCGGCGGGGGGGTTTGAGTATGCACAAGACGTCGCGCAGTCTTTGAAAAAAGTTCAGGATATGATGGTGCGTTGGCCGATTTCGCCGCGAGGGCTTCAGTTGGATACTTATTATCCGCAGTTGGAGCTGTTGAAAAAAGTTTATTCTCGGGGTTTTGTCGATCGGTTACTGAAAGACTTGGATGGGTTGCAGAGTATTTTTAAGGCTTACAAGTGTCAAGGGGGCCTTAAAGAAGGAGACCTTGCTGGGTCGCTCTACCAAGCCGGATTCTACGGGGTGAAGAAATACTATGATTCAAAGCCGCAGTATTTATGGGTGAATCCAAAGGGATATCTGGTTCGGGCGAAGTTTAATTCAAATAGAAATCGGTGGGAATCTACTGTGGGTTTGACCTTTGAGAACCCGTTGAAGTGGGCTGATGAGCAGGCGATTGCAACTCGGCGCGGTAGTGATTTAAGCTCGAATCAGAATTCAGATTACTCAGCCGCTATTAGACCTGGACAAGAGTTGATTGAGTGCCAATATAACGAAATTTTTAAGATTGCGGTCGAGGAAGACGGACTGGTGACGGTGATGCCCGCGTTTAGAATTGCTTCGTATTGGTTTAATCCGTCGATCCATATGGATTCCTATTTGAGTCTCAGTCATCGTGAAATAAAAACTGTGGGTTCAAAATCTAAGAACGGGACTGATTTTTCTAAAATTGACCAACTTTGTGGCTTTTAGCAGTCTTGCCGAAATCCCTCTTAATTTATGTCACTGCAGGATGCAACCGGGTGCCCGATAAAAATTACGGTGCTCTTGGTTTAGGCTTCTCGCGGGGCGCATTCTGCCTCTAGTTCGGCGAGGTACGCCTGCATGAGTTCGACCCGCTGAGCGGCCTCTCGACGTCCCGTTGCCGTTTGGAGTGTCTCGGCGACTTTGAGGAGTTTGCGATAAAAGTGATCCACGGTGAACTGAATGTCATCCGGTTCTCGTTGGCGGCAGAATGGATCGACCGGAGAGTAAAACGGGCGTCCGAGCACTCCCGACGTGGCAAAGCAACGCGCGATGCCGATGGCTCCTAGCCCGTCGAGTCGGTCGGCGTCCTGGACGATTTTTGCTTCGAGGGTTTTGGCTTCGATGTTTGCGCTAAAGCTATGGGCCTCGATTGCGTGCCCGATCGCAGGGATCCATTGGGAGGGGTAGTTCATTTCGCTGAGAAGTTTTTGAACGGCTTCGGATGAGAGGCGAGAGGCCTGTGCGCGGCGGGGGTCATTCTTGGGGACGTTCACCCAGTCGTGGAGCCAGGCTGCGGGTACGACGATTTCAAGGCAGCCGTTTTCTGCGGTGGCGAGTTTTTTCGCAAGAGCGACGACTCTTTGAAAGTGCAGGATATCGTGGGCTGGGTCCTTTTGAGTCGATTGACCCGAGAGGAGGCTCATCCAACGGTCTTCCCAGGGTTTTAAAAGGAAAGGAGTTGGGTCGTTCGGGTGTCGTGAGTTTTGCATGCAGTCTCCTAGCTGTGAGTTTCGAGGGTGAGGATCGCAAAAATTTCTTCTACAGTTTTTGATAATTTTATTTTTTCGAAAAGCGGAAATTGTTTTCTTAAATAAGCCATCTTCAGCCATTGCTTGATCCGGGAGGCGGCATAGAGGTTACCCTGTGAGTGGGGTGCGCTGATCTCAGCAAAACGTTTGAGGATCGGCAGCCAAGCTGCGGGAGAACCTGTTTTGAAACTCATGGACGTGGATTGGACTGAGCTTGGCCTAATCCTCAGGCCTAATTCCTGGGCAATTTCTAAAGTGAGCGCTGGGTTTGCTAAGGCCCCGCGACCCATCATGAAATGATCACAATGGGTTTCGTCGCGACAGCGCTTAAAGTCGTCCAGAGTCCAGATGTCGCCATTTGCAACCACTGGGATATTTAATTGCGATCGAACTTCTCCAATATACTTCCAGTAAGCAGGCGGAGTGTAGCCTTGTTTTTTGGTGCGACCATGAATGGTAATCCAGGAGGCACCACCTGCAGCGGCTTCTTGAGCATTTCGATAAATGTCCTCTGGGCTTTCCCATCCGAGTCGGAGTTTCGCAGAGACGGGGAGGTGCGCGGGTACGGCTTTGCGAACTGCGGAGACGATCCCTCGAAGGCGGTCGGGATAGCGAAGTAAAGTAGCGCCCCCGTCATTACGATTGACCTGGGGGGCCGGACAACCAAAATTGATATCGATTGCTCTCGCGCCCAATTCTATGGCTCGTGCGGCATTGAGCGCCATGGCTTCTTCGTTGCTTCCTAGGAGTTGAATTTGAATCGGAGTTCCAGCGGTTGTGTGGCACTGGTGAGAATATTCTGGAACATGTTTTAAAAAGACTTTCGCTGGGAAAAGATCGTTACAGACTCGCAAAAATTCGGACACACAAAAACTTAATCCGCCCACTTCGGAAATGACCTGACGCATCGGGGCGTCTGTCACGCCTTCCATGGGCGCAAGGACTACGGCTGGTGTGTCGTGAGAGATCCAAAGGTTCTGCAGAATGGTACCGCCTTATTCCATGGATTTGAGAAATGGTTTTATAATGTCGATCGGGAACGGAATAATCGTGTTAGTCGTGTGCTCACTCGACATTTCGCGAATCGTTTGCAGGTATCGGAGTTGCAGAGAGATCGGATTTTGCGCCATAATCGCAGCTGCTTCCCCAAGCTTTTGAGATGCCTGGAGTTCGCCCTCTGCCGAGATAATCTTAGCGCGACGCTCACGCTCCGCCTCCGCTTGTCGTGCCATGGCTCTTTGCATCTCAGCGGGGAGGTCGATTTGTTTGACTTCGACGTGCGTCACCTTGACCCCCCAGGGCTCAGTCTGAGATTCGAGAATCGTTTGCAGACGGTGATTAATGGATTCGCGCGATGCGAGGAGTTCGTCCAGCTCAACTTGTCCTAAAACGGAGCGGAGCGTGGTTTGAGCGAGCTTGGAAGTCGCCATTAGAAAATTTTCGACCTCTACTACGGCTTTTGTGGGAGCGACGACTTTGAAATACACGACCGCATTGACCTTAATAGTGACGTTGTCTCGGCTGATGACGTCTTGAGGAGGAACATCTAAGGTTACGGTTCTGAGATCGACCCGGATCATCGTGTCGATGACGGGGATTAAAATAATGAGACCGGGGCCTTTGGTTTCGATCACGCGACCGAGCCGGAAAACAACGCCTCGTTCATATTCATTGAGGATTTTCACACAGAAAAAGAAAAATGCGACTACGAGCGCAGTTAGATAAATCCCAAAGCTAAAACCCATAGGGCCTCCTGTTTTGATTCAATCAGAGGGTTGAAATGCGATAGAGAGAACCTTATCACAAACAGGCAGAAGGAATCATCTCGGATTGAGGTGGGGGAGGTACAACTATTTTCGTTTTGGAATTGTGATTCCGAGTGCCTGGGCCACTTGCTGCAAGTCGCTCCAGACATCCTTTTTTGCTCCGGGGTTTTTTAACAGGTACGCCGGATGGAAGGTCGGCATGATCTTCGAGTTTTGTAACTCTGGATAGTCATGGAATTGCCCCCGAAGCTGTGCAATTCCAGCTGGCGTTCGAAGCAGGGTTTGAGCAGCAAACTGTCCGAGAGCGACGATGACCGTGGGTTGGATGGAGGTGATTTGTCGCACTAGAAAGGGGAGGCATTCTTGGAGTTCGGAGGCGGCTGGGGGGAGATTGCCCGGGGGGTGGCATTTGAC
>CAINWE010000278.1 GCA_903854365.1 Oligoflexia bacterium | reverse complement strand
GATGGAGCAAATTTCTCTCGTCTCTTCGAGTCCAGTCGGGGTTGCTGGGACTTATTTCGTCGGGGCAGGTCTGAGCTTTGATGACGAAGATATTAAGTTCCTTTTTGCATTGAAATAAGATGGAAAAGGGCCACAGTTTCAATGTCGTTGCAGGCCAAGAACAAAACCGGTCGGTCTGGTTGGTGACTGTTTCTGGGGTGGATGTTCCCGGGATTACCGCAGAGCTGACTGGGATTCTCGCTCGGCATGAAGTTGAAATTATCGATTTGTCTCAGGCCGTAGTGCAGCGGCTCCTGTCTTTGTCTTTTTTGTATGCAGCTGATTTTTCTAGAGGCGATGCGAATCTCGTGGTTCAGGATCTGATCGCGAAGGCGACTGACCTTGATTTGAAATTGGACTTTAAGCAGGTCGATTTGGGTTCTGCGGGCGGCGGGATGGCGAGTCCGGTTCATCATTACGCCGTGACTCTGATTGCTGAGAAGGTAAGTGCAAAGGCGCTTCACGCGGTAACACTCGAGCTGGCTCAGTGGCAACTCAATATCGATGTGATTAAGAAGCTGAGCGAAAATCAGTTCGGATGTGTCGAGTTGCTGGTTTCCAGTTCAGTGGGTGTGGATGAGTTAGCTTTGAGGAAAAGTCTCTTGCTCATCGCCAAGGATCAGCAAGTCGATATTGCTCTTCAGGCTGAGGGTTTGTATCGGCGGGCCAAGCGCTTGGTGGTGTTAGATATGGACTCGACTCTGATTCAGGGTGAAGTCATCGATGAACTGGCTCGGGAAAAAGGCGTTTTTGCTGAGGTGGCAGCGATTACTCATCAAGCGATGCACGGGGAAATGGATTATGACGAAAGTCTCCGGTTGCGCTGTGCCTTGCTTCAGGGTCTGCAGAGTAGCGATCTGTTGCGGGTGTATGACAAAATTGAGGTCACTCCCGGGGCAGAGGATTTAATTCGTGCGTTGAAACGCCTTGGCTACAAAGTGGCCGTGATTAGTGGTGGGTTTACGTTTGTAGCAGATCGACTCAAAGAACGACTTGGGATTGATTTTGCTTACGCCAACACCTTGGAGATGCATGATCAGATCGTGACGGGGCGTGTGCTGTCGCCGATTGTCAACGCGCAAAGAAAGGCGGATCTGCTCGAAGCCATTGCCCAACAAGAGAAGATTGTTTTAGATCAGGTGATCGCAATTGGGGATGGCGAGAATGATTTGCTGATGTTGGAGAAGGCCGGTTTAGGGATTGCCTTTAATGCCAAGCCTTTGGTTCGGGAGCGGGCTGACTTGGCGTACAGTCAAAAAAACTTGAGATCCATTCTCTATTTGCTGGGTCTCTCCGGTCGCGATGTGGCTCAGGCGGTTCAGAGTCAGCTTTGAGAAGCGAAGTGACCGCTAAAATACTTTCTCAAGCTTTTGTTTTGGGATAAGTTCGTTCCCGATCTCAGATGAGAAAAGAATGAAGAAGCCTGTTCAGGCTTCTGATCAAAAGAGTGAGAGGATAAAGGTTTATGGAAATTGCGCTTTTAAGTCTAGACGGGTTTATGTTTTTGCTGAGATGGATGCATTTCTTTTTTGGCGTGATATGGATTGGCCTTCTTTATTATTTTAATTTTGTTCAAGGTCCATTTTTTGCTGAAACCGATGCTGCTACAAAGTCCAACGCGATCCAAAAACTCTTACCCCGAGCGCTTTGGTGGTTTCGCTGGGCTGCCATGGTGACGTTTTTGACGGGATTGACCTACTTGGCGACCAAAGGTCATCGAGATGGATTTGAGATTTTTCTGACTTCTTGGGGAGTCTGCATTCTGACGGGCTCTACTCTCGGTATGATGATGTGGTTTAACGTTTGGTTTGTGATTTGGCCGAATCAGCAGGTCGTGATCGCTTCTGCTACGCAGGCTGCAAGCGGTGGAGGGGCACTCCCGAGCGCTGCTGCGGCCGGCTCTCGAGCCTTGGTTGCTTCGCGAACGAATGCGTGTCTGTCAATTCCGATGCTTTTCTTCATGGGTGCTGCGAGTCACTTGCCTTTGGCTGTGAATCCGAATGTTCATTTTTCGAATCTTGCCGGTGTTCTTTCGGTGATTTTTGTGGTGATTCAAGTGAATGCGCGCAAAGGGAAAACTGGTCCGATGACGACCATTCCGGGCGTTATCTCCTGCGGGTTTGCACTTGCTGCGGTTTTGTACACGCTGGTCGAAGTTTTAACGAAGTGACGGAGTACTGAGGGATGGGAGTGACTGAACGGAGTTTGTTTTGGGTGAGTCGCTTCAGGGCAATTTCTGTCCCTCTTTTTTCTGGGTTTGTGATCTCGCTGGGTTTTCTTGCGTGCACGAAGCACTCGAATGGCCTGACTTCTGAAGCGCCTCTGCTCGAGGGTCAGGCCTTGGTGCAGCGAGGGCGGGTGGTCTATCAGACTCAATGCACCGCATGTCACAATGCCAATCCTCATAAGCCGGGCGCCTTAGGTCCTGATGTGTATGGTTCCTCCAAGGAGCTCTTAGAAGCGCGAATTCTCAGGGGGGCTTACCCGCCTGGGTATACTCCCAAACGAGAGACTCACGTCATGGCGGCGCTTCCTCATTTGAAAAACGAGATTGTAGCGATTCATGCCTATCTGAACGCACCTGATGAGCTTCGATAGCAAAAAAGGCGGCGCGGTGCCTGAGTTCTCAGGAAACAGCACTCCGACGAGCCTTTGATTAGAAGTAAATCACCCAAACCCCTTCATTAACGCGGCCATCTTTAAGCTTTTCGGCTTTGTGTGGGAATCCGGCGAGTTTGAGAGCTTGAAGGGTGGCTTCGCGGACCTTTCCTGTCCCTTTGCCTGTCATAATTCTTCCCTGTTTCAACCCTAGCTTTTCGGCGTCTCGAAGAAACCGATCAATGAGAGGCCATACGTCCTCGACTCGACATCCATGAAGATCTAAAAGATCGCGCGCCATGGATCTATAGGAGCATAATCTGATCCGTTTAAGCAACGAGTTCTTTCGTTCGGAATTTCAATGGGTTATCGCGCGAGAGGCGGGGCGTAACTTTTTGGATGAGATTAGTATACTATTTTAGTAAACTAATGAGGAGCGGATTCCGATACAGGGGAAGAGGTCATTGAGTATGAAGTTAAGGCCAATCGGTTTTCTGGTGATTTCGGCTGTGTTCCTGAGTTCTTCTGCCTTGCAAGGTGCTGGGCCTTCTCCCTCGCCGAATCAGGCCAGTGAGACCCTGGCTTCGGAAGCGTCTCAAGCTGGCTCGCAGAGAGAACCTGCGAGTGTCACCGAATCAGGGCTGAATCACCGGGTCTCGTCTCTGGGGATCGATGAGTTCCCTCATTCTTCGGGGAACCCTTATTTGAATGATAAAACTTACTTTCCCTCTGCTACTCCATATTATCCCAAGGGTATCCGAGTGGGGCAATGGAGACTTCTCGATGGTGCTCCATCGATGATGTACAATGGAGGACTTTTGCCTGCGAGTATTCGAGACGATGTCTGGTATGTTCCAACCACCCTACAGATTATGCGCCTTCCGGATCCTCGCTGAGCGGTTGCTCAGGTGTGCTTAAGCTCTCGCTTGAGTCCACAGATCGCAAAATGCCTTGTAGTTATTGGCAATTTGCTGGATCGCTTGTTCTCGAGAGTGAGTGCCGTCTTTGACGCCCTTGAGGGGCTCCCAGAAAATGGTTCGCCCGACCGCAAATCCAATCAGTCCAGGTACTTTTGCTGCCGTGGTGAGCCAGTGTTTGACTTTTTCAGCGTTCTCGCCTCGACCTAGAACGATGACTCCCACATGCGTGCGGCCTTGGATGCGAGCTTGGGCAGCTACTTTTTTGGAGTCTTCGAGGGTTTCAATACCTTCGAGTTTCCAGACGTCGGGTTCCACTCCGGAGTTTTGAAGTTGTTCCATCGCCTGCACCATCAGAGTGGGGCGTAACTCGTGGTCATAGCGAGGAGTGCTGCCGCCGACGGACTGAAGCTGGGCGGGGGTAGCAGGGACTAAGAGCTCAAACATGTATTTGATCTGGTGAGAGTGGCAAAACTCGGAGAGCTTTTTGAGGCGTTCTGCTTGCCTTTGGTTCAGGCTGGCTTCGCCTTGCGGATTGTAACGAACCAAAACTTTAACGAAGGTGGGGCTGAATTTCTGGATGTGGGCTCCAAACTCTGCGCCGTATTCAAAGTCAAACTCATCTTGGCCAGATTTTTCTGCAGGGCAGGCGGTCATGAATCCTTCGGTGCGGCAGGCGTTGAGGATTTCAGTGCCGAACTGCTCATCGACCAGGATGCCGGCTTTCTCTCGCGGGACGCCTGCAGCAATGGCCTT
>CAINWE010000277.1 GCA_903854365.1 Oligoflexia bacterium | reverse complement strand
CTGGCTTCGTTTATGGTGGCTAAGAGCGGGTATTCGTTCGATTTGGCTCAGCAGCACGAATATGTTGAAGAGGTAGAGAAGGATTACCCTTTGAAGCAATTTAAGCCACTTCAGATTACCAATGTGCGGGGTGATATCTCGGTACAGGGGTGGTCGATGGATAAGTTGAGGGTTAAGTTTAAGAAAAAGGTCGTCAATTCGAGTCCTATGCGCGCGACTCGTCTACTGAGTACGATCGACTGCCGCTATGTCGCTGAGGGCTCTAGCCTAGAAATCTCAAGCCAGTACGGAAAGGATCTTTCCATCGAGGAGCGGCTCAAGGAGAAAGAAAACCCCCAAGTTCGCTTGGAGGTTGTTGTCTATGCTCCATCCCAGCTAGATCTTCATTTGTGGGGTGTTGAC
Source organism: Oligoflexia bacterium (assembly GCA_903854365.1). Classification (GTDB taxonomy): domain Bacteria; phylum Bdellovibrionota; class UBA1018; order UBA1018; family UBA1018; genus CAINWE01. The sequence continues at coordinate 1,532 of CAINWE010000277.1, read as the reverse complement.
GGCAACCTAAATTTAAAAAACTGGACGGGTTCTGCGGAGTTACGATCTCATTCGGGGGGAGTTACTGTCGAAAACTTCAAGGGCGATCTTGTTTCTGTTACCTGCGAATCTTGCTCAGCCCAATTCAAGCAGGTTCGTGGCTCCATTCGAAGTGCGACTCGTCAAGGGTCTGTTGACCTTGCACAAGTGCAGGGCGGCAACATCTACGTAGAAACTCAGGATGGATCTATTCGTCTTGAAGATGTCATCGGGGATCAATTTTACACTTCTAAGCAGGGGGCAATGCAGGGACGAAGGATGAAAGGGAAGGTTGAAGTTCATGCCGATCAATCCGTGATCTCCTTAGAGGATCTGGACGGCTCCATTGGAGCCTACTTAGAGAGGGGAAACCTTCAAGTGGGGGTGAGCCAGTGGAGAGCCCTCGATCAGGTGGTCATCGAAACTTTAGCTGCGAACGTTAACATGACGCTTCCCAGGGATTTTTCCTCCGATTTAGATGTGTGGAGCAAGCAGGGCTCTTCCGATATTGCCTTTCCGATTGCCTCAGGCAACGGGTCCCAAGGTGCTGGGTCGCTGGCTCCTGGGAGAGTTACGGGAAGGGTTCGTGACGGAGGCTATCCCTTGAGGATCTCGAGCGAAACAGGCGCGATTGTCCTGAAGCGGAAAAAATGAGTCTCGCTGATTTCTGATAAAAAGCCGGGTTCAAGGGACAAATTGAGCTCAAATCTCACCCAGCCAAAAAAAATTTACGTTTTTTTAAAAAAGGTATTGCGCAAAAAAGGGAATGCCGTTAGAACCACTTTCACTTCGGCGATGACGGAGTGAACGAAAGCGGCAAGTAAGCGCAATCGTTAGGTTCTTTGAAAATTAGGATGAATTTTTTGAAAGAGAAAGTGGGGGCAAGTAGGCAGGCAGCTTCTTACAGAAGTAAGAAGTGATGTCGAAAACCTCGAATCAATCTTTTGAAGTTAATAACTATTTACAGGTAGATACGAACAAAATTCGTAGCGAAACTATAGGTAGCCAGAGAAAGAATTGAGTGAGGTTCAAAATCAATGTTTGATTGAGGACTCGTCAGAGAGCCCCGCAAGGGAGTTCCTGATTGAGTACATAAAAGAAAAACATGAGAGTTTGATCCTGGCTCAGAGCGAACGCTGGCGGCGTGCCTAACACATGCAAGTCGAACGTGAAAGGGAGCAATCCTGAGTAAAGTGGCGTACGGGTGAGTAACGCGTAGGTAATCTACCCCAGAGTCTGGAATAACCTGCCGAAAGGCGGGCTAATACTGGATAGAGCGACGGAATCCGTAATTGGGTTTTTCGGGAAAGGGAGGCAGTAATGCCCCTCGTTTTGGGATGAGCCTGCGTCTCATTAGCTAGTTGGTGGGGTAAAAGCCTACCAAGGCATTGATGGGTAGCTGGTCTGAGAGGATGATCAGCCACACTGGAACTGAAACACGGTCCAGACTCCTACGGGAGGCAGCAGTGGGGAATCTTGCGCAATGGACGAAAGTCTGACGCAGCCACGCCGCG
>CAINWE010000276.1 GCA_903854365.1 Oligoflexia bacterium | reverse complement strand
TTGCCGGCGGACATTTACTACATTGGCTTCTTGCCCGTAATTGTGCGTTGGCCAGAAATTGCGGTGATTACTGGCATGGCATTAGTCATTTCATTTTTGGCGACACTTTATCCTTCGCTCATGATTTCGAAACGTTCACCTTTGGAAGGGTTGAGATATGAGTAATGCACCCGTGGTTGAAGCTAGGGATTTGATTCGGGCGGAGAATATTCAAAAATCTTTTTTTAAAGGGAAAAAAGAAATCAAAGTTTTGCGCGGAGTCAATCTCACGATTCGAACCGGCGAGATGGTTGCCATTACTGGGGCGTCCGGTGCGGGTAAAAGTACGCTACTTCATATTTTAGGAACTTTAGAGCCACCCTCTGCGGGTACTGTATTTTTTGATGGGGAGAAACGCAGCCTTTTTGATCTAGGGGAAAAAAGGTTATCAGAATTCAGGAATCGTTCTCTTGGTTTTGTTTTTCAATTTCATTATCTTTTGCCCGAGTTTTCGGCGCTCGAAAACGTGATGATGCCTTCTTTGATTGCAGGGCATTCGAGAGCGAGTGCAGCTAAGAAAGCGAGCGAGCTTTTGGATTTTGTGGGCTTGAAGCATCGACTTGAGCATCGCCCAAGCGAGTTGTCCGGAGGAGAGCAGCAGCGAGTTTCCATTGCAAGAGCAGTGATTTTAAGTCCGCGGTTGATCCTTGCTGATGAGTTGACCGGGAATTTAGACTCTGTGAATCGAAATTTAATTATTGAGCTCCTCGTCAAGCTGAATCAGACAACGGGGGTGTCTGTGCTTCTGGCGACCCATGATCAGGATGTCGCTCAAGCGATGGATCGTGTTTTGCCGATGAAAGATGGAGCCTTCGTCGAGTCTAAAAACATTTCTCAAGAATTATAGTATTTGTTGACAGCGAAGCATTACCCACCTAGACATTAAGTCTAGTGATGCCTCTCAGAATCATTCAAAAATTGTGTCAGAGTAGATTGGGTTTGCGAAATACCTTGAGACCGACCGTCCTCATGATGATCGGGCTAGGGGCCTTCGAGTCATCGACCGTTTATGCTCAGTCTCAGGTAAACGCTGTTGTACCGAGTGTTGCCGGAGCGCACAGAGCTCCTGCATCGGCGAATATCGGCGAGTTCATTGGGAAAAAAATTGAGCAGGTCCAAGTGTCAGGGCTGAAAAGAATTGAAAAAGAAGCAGTCCTTGCCAAGGTGGGGAGCCGGGTCGATGGTTTGGTAAGCCAAGACCAGGTGAGCGCTGATATCCGCACTCTCTTTGCGATGGGATACTTTGATGAGATTTCGGTTTTAGGCGAGTTGCTGCCTTCGGGCCAGGTGCAGGTGACCTACGCGCTCAAGGAACGTCCCGTGATTTCGAAGGTGGAGTTCGAGGGTAATGAAAAACTAACCGAGGCTGACCTTAAAGAAGTCGTTCACGTGAAGGACTGGTCGATTCTCGATGTGAATCAGGTCAAAGAAGATGTGGCGCTCATTCAAAAGCGCTACGAAGAAAAAGGTTTTTACCTAGCTAAGGTGAACTACGAAATCAAGTCGACTGCACCGGATGAAGTTGTCCTCACGTTCAAGATCAATGACTTTGATAAAGTGCAGATTAAGAAAATTACCTTTCTGAATAATAAAAAATATACTGATGAGCAGCTGAAGGCCCAACTCGGCGAGACTCGTGAGGGTGGTTTTTTATCTTTTCTGAGTGGGTCGGGGAATTTTAAGGACTCGGCTTTTAAGCAGGATTTGCAGCGTCTCCTCTATTGGTATTTGGATCACGGCTATATCAAGTTTCGCTACGAGAACCCGGTGATTACTGTGAGTGACGACAAAAAATGGCTGTATATCTCCATTTATGTCGATGAAGGGGATCAGTATAGT
>CAINWE010000275.1 GCA_903854365.1 Oligoflexia bacterium | reverse complement strand
GGGGTGCGTTATGCTAGGCCCCGAGGAGAGGTAACGGGTCAGTGTGAGATCGAGCCAGGCCTCGATAATATGCTCAGCGTGGTCGAGCGGCTGCTGGGTGAAGAAGGTAAGCAGGGGCGTTCCCGATCAGCAAAGTTAGACGACCTTTGTCAGCAACTTTCGTTGGAGGGTCGAGTTTTAAGTTGGGAGCTTGACGGGGTTTCGGATGTCGCACTCGCTCGAGCGCAAGTCGATGGCTCAGGGGTTGAGTTTAATCTGATTTTTAGCATCAATGGGGAGAAGTCGTTTTCGTGGAATGTGACTGCGAAGCATTTTGTGGTCAGGCGCGTGGGGGTAGAAGCGTCCTCTTGGGAAGAGCAGGTGGGATGGGAGTTGGTTCAATTGGCTGCTGGCGACAGGCAGAGAGAATCAGGCGTAAACGGCGCAGCTCCGAGGAGGTGGGCAGGGTCTTCGGAGGCTTGGGATATGGCATTTTTGCCCTGGTTTTCGAGTCTCGGATTTTGGTTCCGATTTTTCCCTGCGATCCACTCTGGGGTGCCACCCCAGATATCTGGTGATCCCTGGGTTGCTGAGAGTTTACTTTATTCTTTTCAGCTCTTGCAACCCTCCGCTCAGCTTCAAGCATTTCGAGCCATTCTTCGAAGTCCTAGGTCTCCTGTGGATTATGTTTCGATCTGGCAACCACTCGCTGAGCGACTGCAACGAGCATTGGCAGAGGCCCCTACTCTCGAAGCGAACCGTGTGATATCGATGGCTTTGTCGGATGCTGGTTTTCCCTACGGAGATCCGCCTCACCTGCTGGGTAAGCCTGATGTGCGGTACGAGAGAATGACTCGGGCGCAGCTTCAATCAGCGTTAGGAGGAGGGAGGCAGGCCAGTATCGCCGCTGATCCACTTTGGGCTTCGCGTGGGTCCTCTTGGGTCAGAGCAGATTGGGAACCTCAGATTCAAACTTGGATTCCGGAGGGATTGATTTGGAGTGGCCCCATTCAGGACAAGGCGGGGCAGGAGTCAGAAATGACTTATGCTGAAGCTCTGGATTATTGCCTGAACTTGAACCCGAAAAAGACCCGCGAGCCGATTCGAACTAAACTCAAAAAGAAAAGACGGCCTTATCGAGGCTGTTTTCTGCCTCGGGAAGTCGATTATGAACGTCTGGCTGAGGAAATGGAAAATGAGTTGGGGCAATTCGTGCCTCAGATTCCCTTTCTGGGCGGGAAGTTTTGGTGGACCTCGACTCCGAGTGGGAACGGAGAGGGGTTTGGGGTCGCTTGGTACGGGACCGGCCCGGGGCATGTCACGGCGAATCATGAAGCTAAGTTTAACGTTCGGTGCGTGTGTATTCAGGACTCTTGGAGGTAAAGCAGCCGCTTTTAGAGTGGATTCAAGGGGCGTCCCCCTGTTTTTTTCAGGACCTCGCTTTGAAATCTGACCCAAGGGGTCATGCCCAGGGTTTGCACTTGGGCTGCATGAGCGGGATGAATGGGGAGAGCATGAATCCACGTTTTTGCTTGATACAGGGCTTCTTTCACGAGGGCTTCTCCCCCCTGCTTTTTCGGGTTAAAGGTCATTTTGAGGTCCAGCGAACTTTCAATTAAAGTACGATAAAACGGATAGGCCCAGAGATGAAACTCTAAAGTGGCAGGCAGGTTGAGTTCGCGCACGGAGCCCTCGAGCTCGGTGTAGGGAGAGGTTTTGGTAACTTGAAGTGGGGCTGGAATAAACCAATTTTTTTGGAGTGAGAAGAGAGATTGAGTTCGTGTTGACTCTTTGGGTGCGGGGAAATCATCGACGCTTTCTAGGATTTCGAGCAGTTGCTCTTCCCCGAAAAAAGCTGCCAACCGTTGCAGGACATGGGTCTGGGTGGTGAGAACGAGAATCATGAACTCAACAACCGTCATGGATATCCCTTACTTGGGTGGAGCCTTGAGAATGGTCGTGCAATGCGGGGCAGTGGTTCGAAAAGATCGACCCGATCGTTTCGCTGCCTGCAGGGCGTCGAGGAGGTTCTGGGCTTGGGCCCGTTCCTGAGCGGAACTCTTTCGAGCTGAGGCAGCCGTGAGCGGTGTGGACTTGGGGGCGGACTTGGGGGTGAGGGCGCTTTTTCTGACGGATTCGAGACTCTTGTGAGTGATATCTGCGAGTTGCGAGAGGAGTTCGAGTGCGTAAAATGGATTTTGACTCGATTCCTGGATGCTAGATTCGAAAGTAGGACAGGTGGATAGGAGGTGCGGAGTCATGAGGGTCATGAGTTTTAAGTCCCGATCCACAAATGCACCCCCTTGAGCGAGTTTTCCAATGCGTGATTGGCTAAGTTCCCGAAATCCGCACGTGAGACTCCGGTCGTTTTCCATTTAAGTGAGGATAAGTTTTTCTTTAAAATCAGAAGGTTGGACTGAGAAATCTCTCCTCTACGGCCCGGTGATTTGACCTCTCCGGAGCCGAGCAGGAGGAGATGGTAGGTCGCTTGATTTCTTTGGATAGGTAGGTAAACGCATTCTCCGGCTGCTCCCGAGATCGCACCGTTTTGGAGTTGTCTGGAGATCGCGCCGTGGAAGTACCAGTCTAACCGACCCGCTAGCCCTCGTGGGGGACGCTCATTTTGATAAAAAGTCGCAACCAATCCATGGATTTGACCAGCAAAAAGAGCTTCTTCTGGAGATTGATCGTGGTTTTCAGGGGGCGATTCAGCACTCATTGTCTTTTCAGTTTAACTAGATCCATTTGAACTGTGCAAGGGCTTTGAGAGAGGTTGATTCCAGTAAGATTGGGCTACCGAAATTGTCGATCTTATGCTACTGATCTCTTCTTTCGAAAAATCTTTAGAACATGACTTAGGTGCCGGATGAACTCTCGCCATAGAGCTCGAGAAATTGCTCTCCAGATTCTTTATCAATACGATTTGGCTCAACGCCTCCCTGTCGCTAAGCTGGATACTCGCTTAGTGGGAGAGCTGAAGAATCACTATGACCATTTTCAGGTGCCGCCGGAGCTGCGTACTTTTGTCGGCGACCTTGTCGCGGGTTCGCTCGGCTCTGTGAAAGAGTTGGATGCCTTATTGGAAAAGCACACCGCCAACTGGAAGGTTTCGCGACTCAGCGCAATTGATCGGTGTATTTTGAGAATGGCTGTGTATGAAATGCTTCACTTTCCTGAGATGCCACGGGCTGTGATTATCGATGAGGCTGTCGAGTTAGCGAAGGCATTTGGGTCGGACGATAGTTCGAGCTTTGTGAACGGTGTCCTGGATCAGGTTCTTGCTCCTGAAGCCGAAAAAGCAAATGTGGAGTCGTAAAGACTCTGAGTTTTTGAGCGGTGTCAGGGAAGCGCCTCTCAAGCCTGAAACCGATGTGTCTTTTTCTAGAGCAGCTTAGTTGGGCTGGGCATAGAGCGGAAACGCGCGGCAGAGCTCCCTGACTTCGCTTCTGATTTTTCCAAGTTGATCGGAGTTTCCTCCGGTCTGAATGGCACGGTTAATCCATTGAGCTACTTTTTTCATTTCTGATCGTCCCATGCCGCGAGTAGTAATTGCTGGCACTCCGATGCGTATTCCACTAGTAATGAATGGACTTCTCTTCTCGTTGGGGATCGTATTCTTGTTGACGGTGATGCCGGCCAGATCGAGCCAGGTTTCCGCGTCTTTTCCGGAGATGCTGCCGTCGCCTGTGGCGGTTAAATCGACAAGCATGAGGTGATTTTCAGTGCCGCCCGTCACGAGCTTAAATCCGAGCTCCATGAGATCCGCTGCTAAAGCTTGTGCATTGGTAATGACTTGTTGTTGATATTCCGTAAATTCTGGAGTTAGGGCTTCTTTAAACGCGACCGCCTTTGCGCCGATGACATGCATCAAGGGGCCTCCCTGAATGCCAGGGAAGATGAGGGAGTTGACTGCTTTTAAGCGATCTTGGTTACAGAGAATGATGCCACCTCGCGGACCTCGGAGAGTTTTATGGGTCGTCGAGGTCGTGTAAGTCGCATGGGGAACGGGCGAAGGATGGAGCCCTGCGGCAATCAAGCCTGCAATGTGGGCCATATCCACGACAAACGCTGAACCTGCCTCCTGGGCGATTTTGCCAAGGATCTCAAAATCAATGATTCGAGGGTAAGCACTGGCGCCCGCAACCAGGACTTTGGGTTTTTCCTTGAGGACTAGGTCTCGAATTTGATCATAATCGAGCCGGTGAGTTTCCGGATTGAGGCCGTACGAAATGACCTTAAATAATTTGCCACTGAAGTTAGCAGGACTACCATGGGTGAGGTGTCCTCCGTGAGAAAGGCTCATTCCCACTAGGGTGTCGCCGGGGGCCATGAGCGCCAGGTACACGGCCATATTGGCTTGGGAGCCTGAATGGGGTTGGACGTTTGCGGCTTCGGCTTTGAAGAGCTGACACACCCGCTGAATTGCCAGAGATTCGATTTCATCGACAAAGGTGCAGCCGCCGTAATATCGCTTGCCCGGGTAGCCTTCAGCGTACTTGTTGGTCAGAATCGAGCCCTGAGCCTCAAGGACTGCTTGGCTCGCATAGTTTTCGGATGCAATGAGTTCAAGGCCATCTTCCTCCCTCGCCCATTCCTTTCGAATGGATGAAAAAATTGCGGGGTCTTGGGCAGATAGGTGAGTCTGGAAAGAGCGTTGTGCAGTCATGGCGTCTCCGGAGTGAGTTTTTCTTTAAGTTTTCTCCAGCTTGTGGAGCTTGGCAAGTCTTTGGATATGCTTGGGTTGGGCGCTAAACGGTGTGGTGAGCCATGTGCTTGCAATTTCAATCCCGTATTCCGGCGCAATCAGTCTTGCGCCGAGGCAGAGAACGTTGGCGTTGTTATGTTCTCGCGAGAGTCGGGCAGAAACTGGGTTTTCAACTAAGGCTGCTCGGATTCCATGAATTTTGTTTGCGGCGATGCACATGCCAATTCCGCTGCCGCAAATGAGGATGGCCCGCATGGCCTCACCAGAAGCAATTTTTTTTCCGGCAGCTTCTGCGTAGTCCGGATAGTCGACGGACTCCGAGTTGAAAGGGCCTAAGTCGTCCCAAGTCCAATCGGGCAGGCCCTGAACGAGAGCGTTCTTGAATGAGAAGCCCGCATGGTCGGAGGCGATCACGATGGTTTTCTGCTGCGATTGCATCGATTTCATGAGGGTCCTCTCGGTTTCAGAACTCAAATTCTTCCGAGAATCAGGCTGGCGTTGGTGCCCCCAAATCCGAAACTATTGGAGAGCACATAGTCGAGTCGCTTTTCGACGGCTTGATTCGCGGTGAAATCGAGCCCGAGTGCTGCGCACTGGGGATCGAGGTTTTGCAAGTTGATTGTGGGAGGGATGCGTCCATCGCGGATTGCAAAGAGCCCAAAAACGGCCTCAATTGCTCCAGCGGCACCCAGAAGATGTCCTGTCATCGATTTGGTGGAGCTGATGTGTAAGTGCTTGGGACCGTTCTGGAAAATGCGAGCAATGGCTCGAGCTTCTTCAGCGTCTCCAGCAGGCGTCGAGGTCCCGTGGGCGTTGATATAGCCGATTTGCTCCGGATTGAGTCCTGAGTCTTTGAGGGCCATCGCCATGGCTCTTCGGCCGCCTTCGCCTTCCGG
>CAINWE010000274.1 GCA_903854365.1 Oligoflexia bacterium | reverse complement strand
GTTGCGTGGTGGTCAAGAATGAGGAAATTCAGGAGATCAAACCTCATGTTCGTTTGGGATTGACCCCGATTTTAATTTTTTCAGAGCTCACTGACGAGTTTATGAGTCCGTCCGTCGATTCTCGATTGAAGGAGTTTTTCGACGGCTGGGTGAAGGATTGGGAAAGTAAAGATATTGACCGGTATATCGATCACTATCACTCAGATTTTTCTGCCCAAGATAAGAACAAGGCAGCTTGGAAGGCCTATAAGACCGATCTGAATCGCAAGTATTCGACGATCGAGATTAATCCCGAAGATGTGAAATTTTATAGACATCCTAAATATTCAGTAGTCACTTTCACGCAAAATTATCGATCAAAAATGAAGTCGGGCGGATGGGGCCATCGCTCCCGAGGGACGAAGATCCTCTATATTGCTGAGGAAAACAATCAGGCCAAGATCATTGCCGAGACTTTTTCTCAGTTGATGTGGTAAAATTTCCGACATGATTCAGAAGGTTGAGACCTTAATCATTGGTGCCGGGGTGATTGGTAGTAGCACTGCCATGCATTTGGCTCGATTAGGAATGACGGGGATTCATGTCATTGATCTCGATCTCGAGGGCACGCTGAGTAGTTCGGAGTTGAACGCAGGGGGAGTGCGGGCTACCTGGGTTCAGCCGATTAATATCGAAATGTCAAAAATCACCATCGATTATTTCTCTGAGGTGGCTCAAGAGGTAGGATACAAACCTTGCGGCTACCTTTGGCTCCACCCTGCCGAGCGATGGGCGAGGGCGGTCGCAGCGCGAGAAGTTCAAGCAAAAATGGGCTGGCCTGTGGAGGTTTGGGACGTGGCTCAGCTTCGGAGTCGAATTCCATTTCTGGATAAGACGGACGGCATTGCGGGTGCTCTATTTGCCCCTCGAGATGGTTTGATTAACCCCAATTTACTTAAAAAGCATTATCGTGAGCTCGCTCGAAGTTCTGGGGTGGAGTTTGTGGATCGCACGGTGCTGAGGGAATGCCGCTACGATGCGGGGTCAGGCACGCTCGTGCACGCGACGTGTGAGCGATTTGAAAAAGTCATGTCTCACGAGACCAAGTTGGAGATTGCGGCCTCTGAGCTCCCGCATCTGGGACGCTCGAAGGTAGAGTATCGCGCCCAACGAGTGATTAATTGTGCAGGGCCGTGGGCGTTTCGGGTAGCTCGAATTTTGGGCTACAAAACACCTGCGCATCCGGTGAGAAGGCAAGTGTGTATTTTTGACGGGCGAGATGTAGATCTCACGGCCTATGGAATGATTGTGGATACCTCAGGGGTGTATTTTCACCCGGAGGCAATGAATGGCCTTGCCGGCTTTGCCAATCACGACGAGCCGGCTGGAATCAATTTTGAGTATGATGGGGAGCGATTCTTTGAGGAACGCATTTGGCCAGCCCTCTATGAGCGTTCCACTGCCTTTGAGAGATTGAAGCATGTGACCGGTTGGGCCGGGCTCTATGAGGTGTCTCCGGATGAGTGCGGCATCATGGGAGAGGTTCAAGATAGAGTTTTTGAGGCGCACTCGTTCTCCGGTCATGGCGTCATGCACAGTTATGCTGCTGGGTTGGCACTGGCTGAGGAAATTATTTTTGGTCGCTCGAAGACTGTAGATATTTCTCAACTTTCTGGAAAGCGATTTGAGGCAGGTCAACTCATTCGTGAAAATTTGGTGATTTAAGAGTGGGACCGACGTCCACAGTACTTCTTGATCCTAAGCAGTTTCCAATGACTTTGCAGGCTTTGCGACGTGGCGTCGACTCCCGGGTCGCTCCGGGTTTCGTCGTCGGTATTTGGCGCAACAGGGAGCCTGACCGGTTTTTGCTCGGGTTAGCTGGAGAGCGACGCCAGGTGCCTTCTCGCTTGAGGCTGTCAGTTGAGACCGTTTTTGATCTAGCTTCATTGACGAAGGTCGTTGCAACAGCCCCCTTAGCGGCTGCACTGGTGGATCGAGGATGGTTGAGTTGGGATACTCCGATTTCATCAGTTTTGCCTGAGTTTGGCTCGTCGGACGTGGAGTTGAGGCACTTACTTTCTCATACTGCGGGTTTTGTGGCGTGGAGGTCATTTTGGCAAACGCTTCGGGCACAGCTTGCACCTCACGGGGGGGGTGCGCAGCTTGAAAGAGTCTCGGTAGAAAGGCGTCAATCCCTGATGAGAAAGCTCATTTTGGGTGAAGTGCCTGACGAAAAGCCAGGCACGAAAATGCTTTATTCGGATGTGTCCTTTTTGCTTCTGGGATTTATGTTAGAAAAATTGACGGGACGACCGCTTCACCGTGCTGTTGAGGCTTTTGTATGGCGTCCAATGGGTTTGACGGGATTAGAGTTTCGAGTAGGGCATCAGGTTTCGGAGGAGATCGCTGCGACGGAGCTTTGTCCCTGGAGGGAGCGTGTTCTGCAGGGTGAAGTTCATGATGATAATTGTTGGGCGATGGGTGGCTACGCAGGGCATGCCGGTGTATTTGGGAACGCTGAGGGGGTTCTCGGGTTCATTCGAGGTTTGGTGTTGGGGAGATTGTTGACGCCTCAGACTTTGGCTCAAATGTGGACTCCTGTGTCCAGTCCAGTAGGGTGCGGACGGACGCTGGGATGGGATACCCCATCTGAGGTGGGTTCTTCTGCGGGTCGGTTTTTCTCGAGACACTCGGTGGGACATCTGGGATTTTCAGGGACCTCAGTTTGGTACGATTTAGATGCTCAGGTGGCGGTCGTGTTGCTGTCGAATCGAGTTCATCCGGCTCGGGATAATACAAAGATGAAGGAGTTCAGGCCGATCCTCCATGATGCGGTTCGGACGGATTTACGTTCGAGTGAGTAACGGATTCTAAGTTGACGGGCGCGCTCAATGAGTGGGACAATCAGGTAGGAATGACGAGGTGAATCATGAACTTACCTGATCTCAATTCATTAAAACAGGTCCATATCGTGGGGGTTTGCGGCACGCTCATGGGTGCTTTTGCGTCCTATCTGCAGCGTCGGGGCATTCAAGTCAGTGGGAGTGATCAAAATATCTATCCACCGATGAGCGATGTTCTAAAAGCCTCAGGAGTTCAACTCCTGAACGGCTACCGAGCAGAGAACCTTCAGGCGCTGGGGACACGGCCTGATTTAGTGGTGATCGGCAATGTGATTCGTTCCGATAATCCGGAGGCGCGGGCCGCGATTGACGGTGGGTATGTATACACATCTTTGCCTGAGGGGATGGAGCGATTGCTTCTCACGAAGACACAGAACTTAGTGGTGGCAGGGACCCATGGTAAAACCACAACTTCGAGTTTGCTTGCTCATGTACTATCCGAGTGTGGCCAAGACCCAAGCTATTTTATCGGTGGAGTTTCTCACGATCTGCCGCAAAGTTTTTACCTTTCTGAGCGAGATTTTGCGAACGCTCCAGGGCAAGCTTCTGGAAATGGCAGGCGAGGTTATTTTGTTCTCGAGGGAGATGAGTACGATACCGCGTTTTGGGATAAAGTGCCTAAGTTTAATCACTATTTGCCTGAAGATGTCATTCTGACCTCGGTTGAATTTGATCACGCTGATATTTATTCCGACTTAAATGCGGTCATGAAGGCTTTCGTGGGGCTGATGACTCGGATCAGAACCGGCGGCCGGCTCATCTGTTGTACGGATTATTCGACTGTTCAAGAGCTTGCTTTGCAAGCGAAAGTGCCTGTATTGACCTACGGGACAAGTTTAGACGGAAAAGCCCGCTTTACAGTTCGAGACGTCAAAGTTGTGGACGGGCTTTCGAGTTTTTCTATTTTTGACGGTCAAAACCGAGTTGACCAGTTGACGCTCCAGATTTCTGGAGTTCATAATTTTCTGAATGCTTTGGCAGTTTGGATTCAAGCCCGCGAGCTTGGATTAGATCCCAAGAGGGTTGTGGCAGCTTTTAGATCGTTTCGCGGAGTTAAGCGCCGGCAGGAAGTCCGGGGGGAACCCAAGGGAGTTCTGGTGATCGATGATTTTGCTCATCACCCGACTGCCGTGAGAGAGACCCTCAAAGGCTTGCGTTCAAAATATCCAGGACGTCGGTTGATTGCGGTCTTTGAGCCGAGAAGTGCGACATCGCGTCGTAAGGTATTTCAAGCGGATTACGTGCAAGCATTTCTGGAATCGGACCTTGTTTGGATTTCGAGTCCCTATGATCAAACTCGAATTGCTCCTGAGGATCAGTTCTCTAGTGCCATGCTCGTGGATGATTTGAAAAAGCAGGGCAAGGGAGCTTTTCTTTTGGAGTCGGTGGAGCGTGGCGTGTCTGATCTTGCGAAGCTAGCCAAACAGGGCGACGTGGTTGCAGTGCTCTCGAATGGTGGGTTCGATGGGTTTATTCCTAAGTTTCTGAAGGCGATGGAATAGTCTCGAGACTAGCCGTCACTCTGGATGGGTGACTGAGTTCCCCTGATGGTCGGAGATGGTGATTTGGTTTGAGCAGCACCGTTGCGATTTACACTCGACTAAGGACGCTCGGGATAGGCGCCTTCGACTGCGATACAGAGCGTGACTTGGTCCCGTTTCATGCGATCCGTAAAATTGGGGAGTGCAAAGGTATTTCTGCCATCACCGCCATAACGGTTGGATAAAAGCGAAAAAAGGGCTTGGTTTTGATTTATGTGCATCGTAGCGCCATTGGCTAATGCAAATCCCTTCGGGCACCAGTTGGTAGAGTACGCAAGTTCACAGACCGACCCTAGAATGGGCTCTAGAGGACAGCCGTAAGATGATGCTACCGGTCCGATGAATGTAAAGAATCCAAAAGCTACGACCCATCCAATTTTCTTCAGATTCATTGAGTGATGTTTCCTTTGATTATGATTTTTATCATAGGGCACCGATCCCGCAAGTAGTTTTAGGTAAAACTAATAGGTAAGTGAAATTGACGTAACTCAGGTTGCCGACTCTCTTCATGGCTATTTCCTATGAGCTTAGAGGAAGCTAAGTGTTAGCATTAAGCCTGCGTCAATGAGTGCGCGGGTGACTGAGCTATCCGGCAGAGATCGGTAGGAAACTCGAGGGCTCAATGAGACCATGTAAGAGATTGGGAATTTGTATCCTGCGGCCACGCCCCAACTGAATGAACTCGGAAGGGAGTCTCGGGCGCAAAGACCTGCTTGAAGGTCGACAAAGAGCGAAGTCCCGATAAATCCAAAGCGAGAGATTGCACCATAAAATACGACGGTCCCATTGCCACCGACAGTCCAGGAGCTTTGAGAATAATTAAGTGAGTTCTTGTTATACGTGAAGCCCAACTGAAATAGATCGGACATTCCATACGTGCCATCGGCTCCGAAACCGATTGAAGGTTGACTAATTCCGTTGTAGTTCTCGCCAGAAAAGGAGGCAACCCCTCTCCCCGTCAATTGAAACGAGGCGTGAGCAACTTTGGGTGTTGTGATCAACATCAATAAAGCTAAAGTCCATCCGAAATTTAATCTCATGGTTATTCCTTTTTGGTCATCTTTTTGAGTCGAGAGCTGTATTAGACTTCACATTAAAAATAAAAATTTTCGTTATTCTTAATAGGTTTGATTATGCCATAATTTTTTTACTTGGATCAAGTAGGTAGAGAAACCAAAAGACAAAGTTGCTTAGGTCCCTTGTAGAGTGGTTTAATGCTCGGGGTGGACTTTGCCGAGTTTCGATTATTTTACTTCGAGTTGCTCGTCGAGGGTGATTGTCTTTCCTTCTTCGATATTGACCTGAATATTTTTGGTCATGCCAAGGACGTCATTTTCGAGGTGAATGGGGTAATTTCCGACGGGAAGTTTTTCGTTATCAAGCGGAGTTTGCTTGTTCCAGGTGGTGTGGTCGATGGTGATGGTTGCTTTTGCGCTTGGAGTCGTGTGGAGCGTCAAAAGGCCAAAGTGGAGAGGTTCGGTGGCGATATCCATGATCCATTCGGAGAGTCCTTCTACCTGTTTGGAGTCGACGACGAACTGGCTCTGAAAGGTTTTATAACCGGCTCGGTTCACTACGACTTCGAGAGGCGAGTCGACTTGCACTTGCTCTGAGAGTGCTCCGGCAGGAAGAGTCTTGCCATTGAGCTGAATTGATGGATTTCCCCCTCCGGGTGAAATCTGGAATCGGAGCGTAATCACTTTGTGATTGGAGTCATTTTTGGTGTCTAGTTTAGTCTCTCCTTGGGCACTGACGCTGATCGTGCGCTGAACAGTGGGTGTGCTTGGATTCAGACCTTTGCCTACGAGAGTTGACAAAATCGGGACCTCGAGGCCGAAGTTCGGCCCTACTGCGGCGACCCCCAAAACTCCTAAACACGCTAAAATTCCTAGGGATGCGGGCGATAATTTGGAGTCCAGTTTCTGGATCGCTGCTGTTGGCTTTTGTCTAGCTGGAGCAGAATAGTGAATCGATTGTGTTCCAGAGCGAGATCGCGGTGTCGATGGTGTCGATGGTGATTGCATCGAGGTACTCGTGTGATTCGGCCTGTCGATTAAAATAATCGAGCTTTTCCCAGACTTTGAGTCCTCGTCTAGATCGAAGGTGACTGCGCGTTCGACGCGTTTTTCTGATTCTCGCTGAGGGGCCGATCCCCCAAAAGACTCACGAGAGCTTGGCAGCGCGGTGGTAGCTTCGCTCCCCTGAGGCTCGAGTTGAAGTAAAACTTCGATCTCTGAGTTCATTTTTTGGATCTTTTTGCGATCCTCCACGATTTCATTTTTGAATAAATTTCTAGTAAAGTCCGCTAAATCTCCGGGGTTAAAGTCATTATAGGTGCTGTAAATGAATTTGTGTAATGCTCGAGCAAAGTCGTCGCAATTCGCAAATCGCTTTTCTCGCTGTCTTGCTAGCGATCTTAAAACAATATCATCGAGCTCCTTGGGGACAGCTCGATTGTGTAAGGATGGGGGCTTAACGTGGGAGGAGCTGCTTTCAATCAGCTTGAGTACAGCTAAGTCACTATCGGCAGCAAAAAGTTTCCTTCCAGTTAAGGATTCCCAGAGCACTGCGCCGAGGGCAAAGAGATCGCTCCGACCGTCGAGCACTTCCCCTGATATTTGCTCGGGAGATAGGTAACTTGGCTTACCTTTGATGACGCCTGCTCGGGTAGACTCGCTATTGGTGGTTGCTTTTGCAATGCCAAAATCGATCACCTTTACGCTGCCATCGAGGGATATGAGGATATTTTGAGGGCTAATGTCCCGGTGAACGATATTGAGGGGCTCTCCGCTGATCTTGTCCCGAAAGGCGTGGGCGTATTGGAGTCCAGCTGCAGCTTGTTGGGCGATAAAAGCGGCGAGTTCCACCGGGAAGGCTTGTTTAGCCTCTGCAGAGCGGAGGATGAGTTGTCTGAGGTTTCTGCCATCTACCCATTCCATGGCAATGTAGGGTTGGCCATTTTCCTCACCAAAGTCATAGAGTTGTACGATGTTAGGGTGATTGAAGCCCAGGGTGACCTTGATTTCGGACTGAAACATTTGAAGGAAATCGCGATTCTCCCCATAGTTGTTCTGGATCCTCTTGATGACTAGGATTCGACCGGCTCCGTCGCTCGAGGCGAGTCGCGCACGATAGATCTCAGCCATTCCTCCCTGTGCCAAGAGGTCCATGAGCACGTATTTTCCAAATCTTGCTGGTTGGTTCGCCATTCATTTTACCTACTCAGGACCTTATCGGTAAAGGAGTCTATTTTATTTAATAGGGGGTTAAGCTGCTTTCAGGGCCTTCTCAGCGTTTTCGGGCTCAAGCTTGTAACCGACGCCATAGACGGAGTGAATGCTTCTGGAAAGATTGGGAATTTTTTTACGTAGCGCCCTGATGTGCACATCAATCGTTCGATCCTTCGTGGCATCGGACTCATCCTTCCAGACGACCTTAAGTATTTCTTCTCGCGACACAACGTTTCCAGTGCGCTCAGCTAAAAGCCGTAAGATATCGAATTCCGTCAGGGTTAAGTGCAGTCGCTTCCCCTCGGATAGGACTTCGCGTGAGTCTGGATCAAGAGAAAGTTGGCCGATATGCATTAATTGAGTTGGGGTCATTTCAGGTTGGCACAGCCGACCTTTGATTTTCGATATTAACTCCTTGTAATCGAAAGGCTTAGGTAGGTATTCGTCAGGTCCGTTGGATAGGTTGATCTTGCGTTCAGGCGTCACTGTTCCGGCGCTCTTGGGCGCGAGCAATATGATGGGAATCTGCTTAGTTCTCGTGTCTTTTTTGAGTAAGCTGCACGCATCATATCCGCTTAAGATGGGCAGAATAACGTCCATGATAATCACGTCGGGCAGATGTGTGCGGGCGTAGTCCACTCCGAGGATGCCGTTTCCGGCACATAAAATCTCAAACTCTTCTCCAATCATTGCTTCAAGAAATCGCTTGGTCTGAGTGTTGTCTTCAATTATTAAAATCTTAAATTTTTTCATATTTATTTTGAAGTCTTTACAGTCGGTACTTATTTTAATCGGTTTTATTTTTCTATTTATTTAGCATTCATATGTCCGATGAGTTTATATGGGGCTGCTGCGCGGGTCTTTTTACCTGTTGTTACTTGTTATAACTCTTCAGTTTGAAGTATTGATTCAGACGCAAGTTGCGAATGCTTGGGTTCGTGACGATCTGATTCCTGGGTCAAGATATACTTCAGCGACCGAGGCAGCTTTGGGAGATTCAGCTCTGTCCATGGGTGATGATATGTCTTCAGGATTATTCTATAATCCTGCAAATTTGGCAAAAATCAGGAAGTTTAATTTTAGTATATTGAATTATTCGATCATGGCGACAGGTCCCCTCATGAGTAATCTGGGTGTTGGCTCATTTAATGTTTTTAGCTTGAAATCATTTGAAAAAAATATGAATTCCAATCCGAATCAGTTTTTTGGTAATGGAATGTCTCTGCTTCCTGTAGTTAGCCTGCCTTTTTTAACGCTGGGCCTCTTGGCTCAGGTTGAGTCCGTGGGGCGCTCAGATGCTCATGGAAAAGTTATTTACGGCACTGTAAGTCAGCTAATTCCGACAGCAGGGGTGGGGTATAGGTTCTTTGATGGTAGTGTCAGAGTGGGGTATAGTTTGCAGTTTGTCAATCAGGCAGTGAGCTTGCCGACTGGCCTGTTCGCTGGGTCGTATTCGGTGTCTCAGGGGTCAGCCCTTTCTCATAACTTGGGCATATCTGCTTCAATTCCATCGCAATTACTTCCTACATTGTCCTTGGTGGTGCGAAACGCGTTTGGTGCTCAATATGGGCAATTTTCTTTGGTTCGCTTTTCTAACGTCGGGACCGTGTTCCCTGCGAGCGATCCAATGACTATAGATACCTCACTCGCTTTCAATCTTCGGTTGGCTCCTGGTGTTCATTCGAGGTGGTCCGTGGCTTATCGGGATCTAGGCAATCAGTCAAATTGCGCCCAGTGGATGTGCCATGTAGGTGCTGGGACTGAAGTTGCATTTCAGGAGAGTTTTTTTCTGAGGTTAGGGATGCGCGCCGGATACCCCTCGGTGGGCCTTGGTATGAAGAAGCCTGGTGCAGATCTTTCTATGGCCTGGTACACCGAGGAAGTAGGGGGCTATTATCATAATCAAGGTGAGACGAAATTTGTTCTGCAGTATCAAAACTCGTTATATTAAATAACATAAGGTGATTTAATGCAATTGGAACTAACTGTCTTCTCTCAAGATCCGACTAAAGAAGAAAATTGGACCCGACAAATTTTGAGTGCACTGCAAAAGTGGGTAGATGTGAAAGTCTTAGCTGGTTCAGACGCTCAGCAATTAGGTCAGATTGTCCTTGTAGATGGGACAGACCATTTGTCGGGGTTTGTTGAGTCTCAGGCAATGATAGACGATATTTTTTCAAAGCACGAGCGACGCGGAAGAGTGCTCTTTTTAGTCGTGGATGAGGATATTGTCGATTTTCCCGGGCCGCTGTTGGAGCGAAAGGTAGATGACGTGATCTTAAGACCCTTCCGGCCTCTCGAGCTTCTTAGTAAGATACAGAATTACGAGCAACACCTTTTGTGGG
>CAINWE010000273.1 GCA_903854365.1 Oligoflexia bacterium | reverse complement strand
TCATTGGAAAAGTATTTTATCTCAACAACTCGGTGGGGACTTAGAACGTGTCGATCGTAACCAGCAAAGTTAAATCTCAGCAGATTATTTTTTGGCATCGTAAGAAGCAGGGCTACGAAATTGAAAAAGTTTATGGAGACGCCTCTCTGCGATGGGCTTATCAAACCGCAGTCGGTCAAAAAATTGTGGATGGTTTTTTATCACAGGCTTGGGTCAGTCAAGTCTATGGTGCCTTCCAATCCTCGCGTCTGAGTCAGAGAAAAATTCCTGAGTTTATCAAGAATTTCAATATTCCCATGGAGGAATTCGAGTCGGGGCCATTTGCAAGTTTCAACGACTTTTTTATTCGAAAATTCAAGCCAGGAGCACGCCCTTGGGTCGAGGATCCAAAATGCATGGCAGCATTTGCTGAGGCTCGATATTTGGCATTTGAAAAAGTTTTACCCGATCAAAAATTTCCAGTGAAGGGGAAGTTCTTGAGTGCGGGTGCTCTCTTAGGGGGCACGAGCTGGGCTAAAAAATTTGAGGGGGGGCCGCTTTTGTTGGCTCGCCTCTGTCCAGTGGATTATCATAGATTTCACTTTCCGGATTCAGGTCGTGTGTTGGAGTCTTTTTCGTTGCACGGCAAACTCCACTCGGTGAATCCAGTTGCTCTCGAAGCGCGCAGCGACATTTTTGCGACTAATGAACGGCGCGTAACGATTTTAGAAACCCAAAATTTTGGTAGCCTGGCTTATATTGAGGTGGGAGCTCTCTGCGTAGGAAAAATTGTTCAGACGGATCTCAGTCGCGAATATTTTCGGCGGGGAGATGAGAAAGGTTATTTTCTCTTTGGGGGCTCGACGGTGATCGTTTTGGGTCAACCGGGTCATTGGATTCCGGACCGTGATTTGCTGGAGCAGACTCAAATGGGTCGCGAGGTGTTAGTGAGACTTGGCGAGAGTGTGGCTAGCCGTTAATTCATTTGAGTTCACTTTAAATGGTGTGGTCTTAGGGCCCGACTTGTCAGTCGATTTATGCGAAGCTAATATCCATCTATGATGAGTTCAGTTCAAATTAAGACTTGGGATGATTATCAGCGCGTTTACGAGTATTCCATAAAAAATAACCAGGAATTTTGGAGCACAGTCGCAAAGAGTCAAATCGTTTGGCGTAAACCTTGGCAGGAGGTCTCGCAATGCGATTATCTGACAGGGGCAGTTGCTTGGTACTTAGGTGCCGAACTGAATGTTGCGGAGAATTGTGTGGACCGTCACATCCAGTCAGGTTTAGCACAGAAAAAGGCGCTGATCTGGGTAGGTAATGAGCCAGGAGAGGTCAAGACTTATACTTTTCAACAGCTTTATGAGGAAGTTTGTCGGGTCGCTCATGCACTTGAGTCTTTAGGCGTAAAAAAAGGGGATCGAGTTGGAATTTATCTCCCGAATATTCCGGAGTTGGCTTTTTTCATGCTTGCTTGCGCTCGCTTGGGGGTTGTTCATAGCGTTATTTTTGGTGGGTTTTCCGGGCATTCCATTCAAAGTCGGATGAACGATTGCGGGGCCAAGCTCATCATTACTACGAATGGAGTGTTTCGAGGAAATAAGTGGGTTGAGCTGAAGCCGAACGTAGATGAGGCTTTGAGGTTAGGTTGTCCTTCGATTGAGCGGGTCGTCGTGATTTCACATCGGTCCAGATCTCATTGGGATCAAAAGTCCCTGGATGTTTCTTGGGAGCATGTCCTTCGGCCATTTGCCCCTCATGAAGCTAAATCACACTCTTCTGAAGATCCGTTATTTATTCTTTATACGTCCGGAAGTACGGGAAAACCGAAGGGGGTGCTGCATACGATGGGAGGTTATGTCACCTATGCAGCTTATACGCATGGACTCGTGTTTCAGCCTCAGAAAGACGATGTTTACTGGTGTACTGCGGATTTAGGTTGGGTTACCGGCCATTCCTATTTACTTTACGGTCCTTTAGCTAATGGTGTGACTACGGTCATGTATGAGGGAGTTCCGCTTTATCCCGATCCAAGTCGATTTTGGGAAATTACGGATCAGCTTGGCGTGAATATTTTTTACACTGCTCCGACCGCGATTCGAATTTTGGCGAGCCTTGGCGATCAGCACGTTTTGAAAACCTCTCGTAAGACCCTTCGGACATTGGGTACTGTCGGTGAACCGATTAACCCCGAAGCCTGGCGATGGTATGCTTCGGTGGTCGGAGAGAATCGCTGTCCTATTGTCGATACTTGGTGGCAGACGGAAACCGGGGGGATTTTGATTTCTCCGATCTCCGGGATTACGCCGACTCGACCAGGGAGCGCGACATTGCCCTTGCCTGGGATCGAGCCTAAAATACTCGGCGAAAAAGGCGAGGCGCTTTTAGGCGCAGCGCAAGGTTCTTTGGTCATAGCGCGATCTTGGCCCGGGCAAATGCGCGGAGTCTATGGAGATGCGAAAAAGTTTTTTGAGACCTATTTTCAGCATTATCCCGGCTATTACTTTACGGGTGACGGAGCCCGAAGAGACCAGGAAAGTTATTATTGGATTTTGGGTCG
>CAINWE010000272.1 GCA_903854365.1 Oligoflexia bacterium | reverse complement strand
CGGGAAGTCCAGCGATGTGATCGTGATGGGTGTGGGTTAGGAGGACTGTGGTGAGTTCGAATTCGGATTGAGTCAGGCC
This sequence comes from Oligoflexia bacterium, assembly GCA_903854365.1. Taxonomy (GTDB): domain Bacteria; phylum Bdellovibrionota; class UBA1018; order UBA1018; family UBA1018; genus CAINWE01. Next base: position 3,040 of record CAINWE010000272.1, on the reverse strand, counting down.
TTTGATGGCTTGATCCAGCTGGGAGTGTGGGTCAACGATTATCGCTTTTTTTGATTTCCAATTTAAGATGAAATAAACAAAATTTTTGTAAGGACCGATTTCATACTGAGCAACAGGTTCTCCCTGCTTGATTCCTTGAGCGGATTGTTGGGCCAGGTGGTTTGGAAGTGACATTACCTGAGTTGCTCCAGGGCTTCCTCGTCAGAAATCAGGCGTTGTTCACGCTTGAAGTACTCCATTTGTAGTTCGGCGATGTCGTGGCGATAGAGTTTTTCTTTGTGGTCGTTGGCTCCATATCGAAAGACAACGTGGTCGATTTCTGCTGCTTTGAGGGCATTTTCTACGCTCACGGCGTGATGCTGCTTATCGTCGACAAAAATGACGTGTTCGGGTTTAAGCTTCTGGTGGTCAAAAAACTTCGTGAGAGCATGACCCTTTTGGATTGGGCCGGTGACAAAAATAATCCCGGCATGGTGGGTGGTTTCAGTTTCTGGGTCAAATTGCAGGGTGTTTGAGGAGACAGGATTGATCAGAAAATCAATGGAGATGTCTCGGAGTTGCTCAATCGTTCGCGGGGCGATTTCGTGAGTTCGGGCAGTCAGGCCTAATACGAAATGACCAGCTTTTTGAATGCTTCGAATGAGGGCGGGGGTTTCAGGTTCAACAGGCTTCATTGGTGCAGAGTGTTGGACTTTGAGCCAGTCTTGAGCAGTGAGGTGCACTGCGGTTTGCGAGTCCTTTCCTGCCTGGAGATGCAAGTGGATGGAGTGTGTGAACCATTCATCGCTTCCGAGCGTTTGATGAGGTTCGATGATGGTATTATCGAGATCGAGAACGATGAGTGATTGAGCACGAATGTAAGGTAAGATTTGTTTGAAAGCGCGGATTTCCACAAGCTGGGCTTGGGCTATCGAGGTGCTGAGCTGGAGACCGAAGAGCAGGCGGATCTGAACGGTGATGAATCGACCCGCTTCGAGTCTACTCGTTTTTGGGTGAGATCTTGCCCGGATCTGTTTGGATTGCCTGACTTTCCATCGAGAGAGCATACGTTGGCCTTCCTGGGAAGAGGGTGTTCTGGGGATGATTATCCTATTTTTTGAAATGAGTCATCTATCTCTCTGGGTTTGTGCGTAGGAATTCTGAGTTGGGGACCATTGCGATAGGTACGAAATTTTGTTAAATCAGGACCTCAGGGGGGGCATTCGAATGAAAACAAGAAAAAATTTGAGCTCGGGGTTTGGCTGGTCACAGGGTGTCTATACGATGCAACCTCACGTAGATCTTCCGGAGGGGACTTTCGAAGAGGAGCACGCGCGGCAGGGCTTCTTTGGGAGGACGAGTCACCTCTATCATCGGCATCCTCCTACCGGGTGGCTTCGGATTGAGGGGCCACTGAAGCCTCGGGCTTATTCAGTCTCAAAATTGGCCGGCCAAGCTTTTGGTCAGCCGGATATTTTCCTGCACAACGCTGACGTGCAGCTGGGTGTCGCTCAATTTAAGTCTGATTTCGAGGCTTTCATTCGAAATGCTGATGGAGATGAGGTGCGTTTTGTCCATGAGGGGGTGGGTCGCTTGGAAACCGATTACGGAGATCTGGATTATCGTAAGGGCGATTATCTTGTGATCCCTCGGGGTACGACCTACCGTTTTGTGACTCAAGTTCAAAATAGTCATCTCGTGATTGAATCGGCGTCTGAGATGACGTTACCTGATCGAGGGATGCTTGGGCGTCATGCTCAATTTGATCCGATGGTGATGCGCGTGCCGCAGTTGCCTCCTGAGGGGAGTCAGTCCGGTGCCAATTTGGCGGGTGAATTTGAGTTAAGGATCAAGCGTGAAAAAGAATGGACCCGGGTTTTCTATCCTTGGAATCCCCTGAATGCTGCAGGTTGGAAGGGTGATCTTGCACCGTGGGCGTTGAACGTGGCTGATATTCGGCCAATTATTTCACCTCGCTTTCATTTGCCACCGAGTGTGCACACGACGTTTCTGGGGCATCATTTTGTCATCTGTACTTTCCTTCCGAGGCCCTTAGAGAGCGAGCCTGGGGCTATGAAAGTACCTTTTTATCATCGTAATATCGACTTTGATGAGGTCATTTTTTATCATGCTGGGAATTTTTTCTCCCGAGAGGGGATCAGTGCTGGAGCCGTGACTTGGCATCCACAGGGAATTCATCACGGTCCTCATCCGAACGCTGCTAAAAACGTTCAAGATAAAACGTCCACGGAAGAGATCGCGGTCATGGTTGATACCTATCGACCCCTGCGAGCCACCAGCGCTGCCGAGGGAGTCGAGTATGGGGATTATGCGATGAGTTGGCGGGCTGATCAAAAGCGTTGATCAACCCGAGTTTGTGAGCCCGGGTTGATCGAGAAACGGGACTTAGAAAGCGTACTTGACGTTGGCATGAGCTTGAAAGTCAGCGAGGTTTGCATTGGTGTCATAGATAAAGGCAAGTCGTGGCCCAATGGAAAAGTCTGGGCTAATTGTGACATCATAACCTGCGACCCCTCCTAGGGCAAAATTAACGTCAGTGGTGGGGACGGAAATAGTTGGGAGTGGGGTAAATCCCAACATGGGAGTTGTAGCTAGGGTGTAGGAATAGAGGCCGACCCCTGCCATGAGGCCAGCGTAGATCGCGGGGTTTCCTGAAAAATGATGGAGCATGTCTGCCATAATAAAGGTTTGATTACTCAGGCTCGTAGGTGCTGCGTGGGTAGCTCCTAGCCCAATTTCCCACATGGGTGTTAAGGCGTAGCCGAGGCGCCCTCCGTACCCGAACGTGGAGTAGCTCCCACCACTGGGCATAGACAGGTCGTAACCCGCTTCGGCGCTGATTCTGAGGCCGGTGTCTCCAGCAAAGCTTGAGGAGGTGCTGAGCGCGGTCATCGTCAAAACGAAAATACAGATCTTTTCGAAGTGCTTTGATTGCATAAATTCTCCTGTGATTTTTAAGGCTTTTATTTAGGATATCTTAGGACTGAAAGATTTAGATAGGAATTTTATTGGATATGCGTTTTCGGAGAAATTGCCCGGG
>CAINWE010000271.1 GCA_903854365.1 Oligoflexia bacterium | reverse complement strand
TGGAAAACCTAGCCGAGAACTATAAGCGAAATTTACAAGAATCTCTGATTGAGCACTCTCGAGTAGTGGAACACTCCAAAGCTGAAGCAACAAAAAATTTAATGATTAAACAGACGTTTGAAAACTACGTCGACTATGCGGCAAAGTCCACCACTGGTAAGATTCGCGAATTTGAAGAAGAAAATAAAAAATTAACATCCCTCCTCACTAAAAAAGAAGAACAACTCAAAACTGCTCTACTTCAAATCCAAGACCATCATCAAACCATTCAAACATTAGTGAATCGAGAGCAAGAACTCCAACAACAGCTCAAACGGGCTAACGCCGAAAAAATTATGACACAGCGAAGCTTTGAGCAGAGACTGCAAGCTGCCGAGCAAAGCCTTCTCAAAGAAAAGAGCATTCGAAAGGCTACCGAGGAACGTATTTCACCGATGGAGCACGAGCTGCAGGAACTCCGGCAACTCAATGACTCGCTGAAAAACACGTTAAACCTGGACCAGGTTACTCCCACGCAAAAGCTGGATGAACCAGCTCCAGCGAGCCCAGCATCAGCTGGGGATGCTGCAGGACCGACCCACCGGATCGAGGAAACCAGCGACGGTGCCGTCTTGGTTTGGAATTAGATCAGAAGCGATACACGCTAAGTTTCGCGTCGTCGGTACCCACCACAAACCAATTAGGAACCATTGAGATTCTGTGAGAAAAAATATAAGCCGTGTCATCTTTAGGAAGAGGCAAATCATAAACTTTTTTGCCTGCCTCATCGAACACTACAACTCGACTCTCCCGATTGACCGGCTTTTCAATCGAGCGCTCGACCCCCATCCAAACTAACCCTGGGGATAAGTTGATTGAGCCAGAATACCGCGAATAGCTACTCTCTCCTTGCCGCCAAAGCTCCTTGAGGTCTTTGGAGGAAACTCCGCTGACCCACTGCCCAGCAGAACTATTCCCATAAAAATAAGCAAAGCCTCCTGAAGGACTCAGCTCCAACTGCTCAGCCGAAAATGAGGGGGCAAACTCTCCAATGAATTCGCCCTTCTCGTTAAAAAAAATCAGCTTCTGCGTTTTTTTCTCAGTTCGTACCAAAACGGCCACCTTAAAAGGCTCCCCGAATACGGGAACAGAGCTGACACTCGGCGAAACGAGCGGCGCAGGTGCTAAAGCTGGCACGCTCGCCTTCGCATCAGCAACCGAAGTCGAGTTCGAGACGGCCAAATCAATGACCTCTCCGTCGATCTTTTTTTGCCAAAGAGGCTTAAAATCCTGACCGAGAAGTACGACCTCGCCACCGGTCAATCCGATTGCCAAATTTTTTTGACTCTCCGACAGTTTAAAAGCGACCACATCGCCCTGAATCGGAAACTGGCCTAATGGCTGACCCCGCCAATCGAGAATATCGAAGGCAGTCTGAGGCTCAGAGTCATCATCGTGATAACAAAGTACTCTTTTTGGGTCCTGAATCACATAAGGCTTACAAAGCCCAGAAGTCTTCCAAATTCGGCGACCGCGCGAATCCAATCCTATCAGCTCATCTTCGTAGGTCGTTAAAACGATCAGCTCCCCGCCCGCAGAAATCGCAAAATCTTTGATCGGAAATCCGGTCCTTTGCTCCCACAAGAGCTTCCCTTGAGTGCTCCAAAGCGAAAGCAGGGAGGTCCGAGCCGTGCCTGGGATATCCCCATCTGGATGGGTAGCCACCAAGATCTGCTTTCCACTCCGGGAAAGCGCTAAACCCGAAATTGCCCCCTTCATCCGCTTCGTCCAAAGATGCACGGGCACCTGACTAGCTACATTTCTTTTGATTTCATTACGGACGCGCCTACGCGCATGCCCCGAGTTCAGCATAACTAATGAAAAAATCAGTACAATTCCAATTCTAGTGATTATTTTTTTTGACACCTTAGTTGTAATGCTACTGTAAATCGGTCTAAAACTAAAACAAACCTATGAGAATAGCGATCCTTTCCCGAAATCCCAAGCTCCATAGTATCCGACGGCTGCGCTACGAGGCCGGCCAACTTAACATGGAGTGTCAAGTCATTGATCCACTCGCCTGTCAGCTCGTCATTCGAGGCAAAGAGAGTAAAATTGTTCTCAAAAACCGAGCCCTACCTGATTTCGATGCGATTCTTCCCCGCATTGGCGCTTCGATCACCGACTATGGTCTTTGTGTGGTTCGCCATTTTGAAATGCGAAAAATTCCGACCATGAATGGTTCTCGTGCTATAGCTGAGTCAAGAGACAAAATGAGGAGCCTCCAGGTACTAACCGAGGCAGGCCTACTCGTTCCGGCTACGGTTCTGACGCGAAATACGCAAAGTCTCAAAACAGCCGTAGAAGCCGTACAAGGACTCCCAGCCGTTTTAAAAATACTTCGAGGCACTCAAGGTGTGGGCGTAATGCTCGTCCATTCTCCCGTATCCTTAGGATCAGTCCTCGACACCCTGCGAACTCTAGATCAAGACGTAATCATTCAGCAATTCATCGTTGAAGGAGCAGGACGAGACTACCGTGCCTTTGTCGTTGGGGAGCGTGTGGTAGCCGCGATGATGCGGACCGCTCCTCAAGGGGAATTTCGCTCAAACATCCACCGAGGTGGCTCAGCACAAGTGATTCAGCTTTCGAAGAAATTCGAGCAAACCGCGGTGCGAGCCGCAAAAACACTCGGCCTGCAAATTGCCGGAGTTGATCTGATGGAAAGCCGCGATGGACCGCTCATCATCGAAGTGAATAGCTCGCCCGGGTTCGAGGGGATCGAAAAAGCCACTGGCATCAACGTCGCGCGCTCGATTGTCCAGCATATGAAAACCACGATTCAAAAAACGCGCAAACCGAGAAAAACGTAATCAGAGTTATCGGCTATCACCCCGAGATGTCCTTTCGAAGCCGTGAGGAGATATTCAGTGAGATCCCGGATTTGTCCCTCCGAGAGCACTTCCCTAAACAATACAAACTGATCTGCCTTCGTACGGTCATAAAATTGTTTAATAAATTCAACCGGTTGTCCATTTCCCCGCCTTCCAAGGTCGTTGATGTACAACTGTGTCGGAGCTATTAACGAAGTTGACTTCTTATTCTTTGACCGAATTTGATACTCTAACCAAGGGGTCGCGGCATGCATCCCCAATCCATAAATGAGTCCCGGACGAGAAGAGTCGAAATGTTCTAAAATGTAATCAGAAGAGACTACATTTAAGGGTAAAAAATTATGTTTAAATGCATCCACGAGTTGTGTCGAAGTAAAACCGCGAACCGTTTCACCGCAGACCCAGAATACACCGACCCAACAAGCTACGATCGACG
>CAINWE010000270.1 GCA_903854365.1 Oligoflexia bacterium | reverse complement strand
TGTAGTCTGGTTGTTTAAGTTCATCGATGAGTCTTTGGTTAAGGGTGAGATACGGCTCTCTAGGGCGGTGATTAGACCCTTCTCTTTGAGGGTTTTTAGACCTCGAGAGATAGTCGCATGAGACATTCCGGCGTGAAGCTCGATGTATCCAACGGAGGCTCTCACAACTCCGCCCGAGGTGGGATATCGCCAGGCCCTGCTCGATAGCCACAGGAAAAGCCGGAAGCAGTCGCCAGAGAGATCCCGAAGCAACGGTTCCCCGAATACGCCATGAGAAAGCTTGAAGAACCCTTGGGGCGTCGCACTCTCACGTTGAGCTACCTCATTTTGAGGCACCTCCGTTCTGGCGACTGGCGGTTTCATTTCGCCATTCAACTTAAGAGGTTCATTTACCCGGAGTGCCTTCAAACGCTCTTTCAGATCATCGCGTTTCTTACTCATCTAGCACCTCCGACAGACACTGCGATTTCACTCGCAGGATGGAGCGCTGGATTTTAGGATCAAATCTTTTTTCTTACCCGCTACCTTTGGTGCAGAAGTGGATTGGCACCCTCTCCGGAAATGTAGCAGGGCATTAATCTTCGTCGAAAGATCCTTTTTTTAGGTACGCCACCATGAGTTCTTTGATTTTGGTTTGGTACGGAATCTTTTCTTGAGTCGCTTTATACCTAAAGGCCGCAAGGAGCGGCTCCGGAATTTTGATACTAATGAGCTTTGACTTCATTTGAGCTCGAGGATCTGACAGAGTCCGAAAATCTTCTAAAAATTGAACAATAGGTGTCACATCCTGATTGGGATCAAAGCCTATCAGGAGTTGTTCGCCTTTGGCTAACTGAACCGGTTTGACCCCAGGTGCCGGTTTACGTTTTTGGATCGATTTCTTTTTCATGATTTCAATTTTTTTAGCATCTTAATATCTTCTAAATCTTGTGGACGCCCCGACAGCTGTTTCATCTTTATCAAGTCCTCAATAGCCACTACATGCAATTTTAAATGGTTTAGATTTTTAGGGGTGGATTTGAGAGCAGAAAGATCATGCGTAAGAATAATATCAATCACTTCAACCGGATTGACTGGGTTGTAAAAGCTCCAGGCGATCAAATTTCGTTTTTGAATGTACTCTTTTTTAAAATGAAAAATCTCTTTGGCCGTGACCGGTAAACGTGGCAAAAAGCCTAAGTTTTTTAATGCCGCCTCCACAGCAATAAAACCCTTTTCAGTGTGTCGAATGACAAAATCAATATCGACTGTTCCCCTCGGGGCACCGTGAAGTGCTAGGGCCACTCCGCCCACTATGGCGTACTCCACTTCCGACTTTTCAAGAGCCTTAACTAACTTTGCTAAAAGCATTTGGAGTCCCTTTCATAGCATCAATAGTTATGAGTATATCCCAGTATATACCAAGAGGCTAGTGTCAGGCTACGCCAACCAAGATGTACTCGCCAAGATTACAGATTCAAACGACCGTGCGCGGTTCGCGAGAACTTATCGCAGGTACATAGTATCCTCAAACGCCAGAGAAATTGCGGTTAGAAAGCTTGGCGCCGGCACCTGGGGACACCATAAAACTTGTGCTGAAGTTCTTGCCCTGCTAGCTGAAAAAGCCCAAGCAGCCAAAAAATAAACACGACAGACCGTTATTCCTCATACAAATCACGAATTCGAACCCCAAGAACCTTCGCCCACCTTTCGAGCGTGGACAGCTTCGGATCCTATTCCTGCCTCTTTTCCTACTGACCGGAAAGGAACCAAGGAAAACGAAAAACTGCTAGTGGGTAAAGAGCCTAAGCTTGGGTTGGGAGCCAGGCACGACTTGCAAGTGCACGGGGGATGGCACTTCCGGTATCTGACAGGCAGCTCACATTTGCAGAAGGCATTCGCGCCTATCAGGCAAGGAGCCCCAGCGAAACGCTACTCTATAAGGTCA
>CAINWE010000269.1 GCA_903854365.1 Oligoflexia bacterium | reverse complement strand
GTGAGGACGGGTACCCTTAAAATCAATGATCAAGCTGCAACAAACAGGAGATCCTAAGTCAGCTCGCAGAATACATTGCATGGGTATTCTATTTTCGAGCCTCATTCTCATGACCATGTTCGAGACTTTTGGTGATGCGGCTGACGCTGTTTTACCAGGCAGTTCAACGGTGTCCGATCCTACCATAAACTCACCGGCGGATCCGGCCGCAGCGGCAGTTAATAATCCTCCTCTTGCTACTGGTACAGAGCCGCTGAACCCTGATCCAAACGCGAACCCGTCTCAACTATCACCCGGAGCAGATGATAAGACCAAGCTCCCTGAGCCTGACGATTATAGCACGAGCCCATTTACTGAATACGGTGAGTTTAATCAGAGTCACGACGAGGAGTCTGACGCGCTTTTTTTTCAGTTTGGTAGATTTTTTGGCTTAAGCCTTGGACTAGGAATCCAAGCAGTCGATGGAAATCGGGGGCTTTTGTGGCAAGGGGGGTTTCCGTTAGTGGATTTTAAGGTCCATTATTGGTTTGATCTCAATCTCGCTTTGAATATGTCCTTCTATACCGTTAATCATTTCTTTGTCACTGGCTCCGGGCAAACGAATGTCAGCATGTTTAAGGCCGGCTTAGACTTGAAATACTACTTCAACACAAAAAATCTTTCGGCTGCTATCAGCTTCGCTTCTCCCTATATTTTGGGAGGCGTTGGTAGCTACAATAAAGCGGAATATGCCCCGACCGTTGGGAGTGCCCCTACTTCCCTTAGTTCTGTAGGAGTTGCTCTTGGCGGGGGTCTTGAGTTTACGCTATTTCCCAAGAAGACTTATCTGGAAGTCGAAGGAAAATTCAATTACGTACCCTTTTACGATTCAGGATCCTCAATTTATGCGGCTGCAGGGATTCCCAATCTAAACGGCAACTTTTGGACTGTTACGACGAGTCTTCTTCTTACGTGGTAAGCTTTTGCGGTTTTTTGCCTCAATAAATAATAGTCTCACAGGACTGCCCATGTATCCCCAGCGCTCACGCAGCGCATTGACAAAGTGACGTCTTAAACTAAAATGGACTTTATCCGGATCATTAACATGGCACACGAAAGTCGGCGGGTTTCGACCCGACTGATGGCAAAGGAAGAATTTGGCGTTCATTGGGTTGTGAATAGTTGACTCTTTTCGGACCCATTCGGTGAAGTCATGAGTCGGAATTTTGAGCTGTCTTTGATGAATGATTTCATCAATGAGTTCTCCGAGTTTTTCCAGGCCTTGTCCACGAATAGCACTCGTAAAAAGGATAGGCGCATACTTCAGGTAGGCCATTTTTTCGCGAATTTTTTCGGCGGCCAACTCTTGAGTGAATCCAGGATTTTTGCGTTGAGTGTCCCACTTATTCATCATGAGAATAACACTGCAGCCGACATCTTCGATTAAGCCGCCGATTTTTTCGTCCTGGTCTGCCAGGCCTTCTTCGCCATCAAGCACGAGAATAGCAACATCAGCCTTTTCCAAGGCTTTGCGGGTCTGAACTACCGAAAGTACCTCAATGCCAGCTTCGGTCTTACTTTTTCTTCGGATTCCGGCAGTATCTACAAAAAGGTAGGGTTTTCCGCTTAAATCCGCAAGGGAGTCGATAGCATCTACAGTAGTGCCAGCGATAGGACTAGTAATCATTCTGTTTTCGCCGAGAATTGCGTTCAGCAAAGTGCTCTTGCCGACGTTTGGTTTGCCTACGATAGCGATTCTGGGGATTTTTATTCGGGGTTCAACTTCGTCGGTCACCTCAGGTGCTTCGTTGAGCACAGGGGTACCGCGGTCTTCAAATCTTTCTAGGATCTTCCATTTTAAATCGTCGATTCCTCGTCCGTGTTCGGCTGATAAAGTCAGGACCTCATCTAGCCCCAGACTAAAAAACTCTGCAATTCGATCTTCATGGAGCTCGTCATCTACTTTGTTGACAACGGCAAAAACGGGGGTTTTCTTTATGACTCCGGAACGGTTCAATTCGCGTAACAGGTCCTCATCCAAAGGGGTCACACCGGCTGTGGAATCTAGGACAAATAAAACGAGATCGGCTTGTTCCACTGCGATTTTCACTTGCTGCTCAATTTCAGCAGCGAACCGGTCCCCGCCTACGCCTCCGGTATCTACCAAAAGCACGGGGAAAGTCACCCGATGCATCCACCATTGCGTTTTCTCTTCTAAGCGGTCTCGGGTCACACCCGGTTCGTCATGAACTAGGGCCCTTCGCTTTCCAAAGAGGCGATTAAAGAGTGTGCTTTTTCCTACGTTGGGACGACCAACGATCACTACCCGTATTGGGGATTTCATGATTTCAATCCTATTCTTTTAAGAGTATCGAGGCTTGAAGTCCATTCCTTCAAAACTTTGACTTTGAGGCCCAGAAAAATTTGCTGGCCCAGAAACTCTTCGATTTCTTTTCGAGCTGATTGCCCAATTTCTTTGATTTTGGTGCCCTTTTGACCAATCACAATTCCTTTTTGAGATTCACGCTCGACGTAGATGATCGCTTCAATTCGAATCGGGCGCGTGGTCTCCTGAAAACTTTCAATTTCGACGGCACACGAATAAGGAACCTCATCCCCCAGGAGGAAAAACAAGCGACTTCTGATTTTTTCTGCCACAAAAAATCGAGTAGGCCGGTCGGAGGCTTGCTCTGGGTCCGGAAAGTATCGAGGTCCTTCGGGAAGAGTCGCCCAACTGGCTTTTAAAAGTTCTGCGGTTCCGATCTGCGACAGTCCTGAAATTTGATGGATCGAATGGAGGGGAATAGACCGGTCTTTGAAACTTTGAATGAGTTCATCCGTTAATTTTTGTGCGCGTTCTACAGAGACTCTCCCGCCTAATTGATCCACTTTATTCATCAGTAAAACAACCGGGGCAGGAGCGTTTTCTAAAAACTCAATCACTTGGAGTTCGTGGTGCATCGCTGAGTTAGGGTCAACCAAATACCAAATCAAATGAGGCGCCTCGAGTGCTTGCCTCGCCTCGTCTACCATAAACTGGTTCAAACCACCTT
>CAINWE010000268.1 GCA_903854365.1 Oligoflexia bacterium | reverse complement strand
TCAGAGTCTCAAAAATGGCCAAATTCTCCTCCTGGAAAACCTCAGGTACTATCCAGGCGAAGAAGCGAACGAGCCCGAATTCTCGCGCAAACTCGCTAAACTCTGCCAAATCTACATTAACGATGCGTTCGGAACAGCCCATCGCAAGCACGCCTCGACTTATGGCGTGCCATCCCTGATCTTAGAGCGAGGCATGGGCTTGTTGATGGCAAAAGAACTGAGGTTTTTAGAACCGCTTCTCAACCAACCCAAGAAACCCTTTTACGCAGTACTCGGTGGGTCCAAGGTTTCCGACAAGATCAAAACGATCGAAACACTGGTCAGAAAAGTAGACGCCCTGTTCATCGGAGGGGCCATGGCCCATGCGTTTTGGGCGGTTCAAGGCGACACGCTCCCAGCTGACGCAAAACAACCCAAGCCTGAAGATATCGAAGCCGCACGATCCATTCTCCGCGATGCGAAGAGGCGAGAAATCCCGGTTTACGTCCCGCTGGATACCGTGCAAGGCTTTGACATCGGACCTAAGACTGTGCAGAAATTCTCTGACGAACTGGCGAACGCAGGCACCATTTTTTGGAATGGCCCCCTGGGGTGGTTTGAAAAACCAGAATACTCAAAAGGAACCTTTGAAGTCGCAAAGGCCATCGCCGAAACCCAAGCCATCAAAATTATCGGGGGTGGAGATACGGTTTCTGCAGTGAAAAAATCGGGATACTCAGATCGATTTGATCACCTCTCTACGGGAGGCGGAGCAGTACTCGAGTACCTCGAGGGCAACGGATTACCGGGCATCGATATCCTTCGACTGAATCAACGAGAACTCCAGCTCATCCACAGCTCTTTAAGAGAGGAATAACTCCCCGTCGTGAACACGCACCGAGGTCTACTCATTGCTGGAAATTGGAAAATGAATCGGGGACCCCGAGAGACCGAGGAGTTTTTTAACGAATTTGCAGGTCTGGTCGATACGACTTTCAACGCTGCAGAAAAATCAACCCTCGGGGTGGGTGGCCGAGTTCAGGCAGCAATTTTTCCTCCCACCGTCAGCCTCGCTGCTGCTCTCCAGGCCAGAAGCTCATCCCCACTTCGAATTGAAGTGGGAGCGCAAAATATCCATTGGGAGGCCCAGGGCGCATTTACAGGGGAAATCTCCGGTCCAATGGTCCGACAACTCGGCTTGAACTGGGCTCTCGTGGGACATTCTGAGCGACGACAATACTTCGGCGAAACCAACACAACTGCACTCAAAAGAACCGAAAGCTTATTAAAGCAAGGATTCACGGTCATCGCTTGCCTTGGAGAAACCCTAGAAGAACGTCAATCCCATCGAACCCAGGCAATCCTATCTGATCAGTTTCTCAACTCAATCGGAGAAGACTCGGGTACTCAAGCCCGCTCAAAAAACCTGATCATTGCCTATGAGCCCGTCTGGGCAATCGGAACAGGACTCACTCCCACCCTAGCCGAAATCGAAGCAAGTCACGAGTTTCTCAGAGACTTGATCGCAAAACGCTGGGGCACTGAAACTGCTCAAAGCACGCTGCTTCTGTATGGAGGAAGCGTAACCCCTCAAAATATTGGGGCAATTTTGCGGTGTACGTCTGTCGATGGAGCCCTCGTTGGAGGCGCAAGTGTCAAACCTGAGAGCTTCGCTGCCCTCCTAAAACTTGCAGCACAAACCATCGACCGAAATTAGAACTTGCCTGCGGCATACGGTCATGTTAGCTCGCCTGTAATATTTTTCCGACTAACCTTTTAAAAGGCGAGCGTTGATGAATTATGCGTGGTCTTCAGTGTTCTGGGGCAAGCTGAATCCTAGTCGAGCGATTTGGAGAAAACCCAATCGTTGGTTCCTTCTCACACTATTGTTTTTAAGCTTCTTGACTATTCCCTCGCCAGCGAGCGCTAGCCGACACTACGTTGACCTGCCCGCCTATGGTACTCGACTTTCAGACTATTTAGTTAGGAATACCCCCCAACAGAACGAAGTCATCATCACCGTAGGGCCTCCTGATCATCCAACACCGTTTCTCCTCGATCGTAATGCACTCTGCCGAATTGACTATTTTAGCGGGCTATTCTGCTCAGGCTTCAAAGAAAGCCACTCCCAACGCATCCACATTCCGGAAGAAATGGTGCAAACCCATGCGTTTTTGCATTTGGTTGATCTTATCTATTTGGATCACATTGAGGTCAGTACCGACGCACCTCAAAGACTCGAGGATTTAAACGGACTCTTGGAGCTTGCAAGCTCCCATCACTTCAGTAAAATGCGCCCCAAGCTAGACGCAGCGTCACTCGCTCAGCGTTTACTTTTACCTTTGGACCCTGATGCTCGACTCGTGCCCGAGGCACCGGGTGCTTTGGAATTCTCTGAGACGATTAGAGAACATATTTTTTCTTGGATCGCGCAAGAACCGTTCAAGCCCAACATCAATGACATGAAGTTTCTCTCCTCCATGTTTCTTCGAACCTATAACGAGGAGATCTTAAGGCATGTACCCGCCGAAGATTACGCCCTCATCGTCTCTAAGAGAAGCATGCTGCTCAAAAAACTCAGCGCTCTTTCGCCGCATATGACTCTCAACGATGCAGAGGAAACCCGCCTCTTCGAAGAAATTGGCAAGCAGAGCCCCGATGAAGCCTTAAAAAAACAGCTCGTAAGAAAAATTCAAAATCGACCGAACACTAAGGGCCTCTTCATCCGACTCGGTTATGATCTATTCGAATCTTAGACTCACCTCACCGTAAGCACACGAAGATTGCCCACCTTTCGAGTCACCTCGACTGAGGTACCATACTGAGTTCTCCTCACTGCAAAGTCCATCTCCCAATCTCGACCGCGCAGTTTTTTAATTTCTAAAAAATTCATCTTCTTCGTCAATAATGGCGAATTAAACACAACATAAGAAAGATCCACATCTGTGGACAATCCTAGGATCGCTTTCAGCATCAAAAAAATCGAGCCAGCAGCCCACGCCTGAGGTTTACATGCCACTTCATAGGGAATCGGAGGCTCATCCCCTCTGCGACGAAACCCACAGAAGAGCTCAGGCAACCGGTAATCATCACTGGCTTCTAACACCCCGATGAGACCCAACGCCAAAGCTTCAAGGGGTCCTAATTGCCCGTAGAGCCGATAGCCCTCCAAAATCATCGAGTTATCATGGGGCCAAACCGAGCCATTATGATAGCTGAGAGGATTATATGCGACCTCTCCGCTATCCAGAGTCCTAATGCCGAAACCACTAAACATGGAATCTGACATCAGGTGACGAGTCACAGCCCGCGCCTGCTCCGGAGTACAAATTTGAGACCAGAGACAATGCCCCATATTTGAACTCTTCACAGCACAGGGCTGCGACTGACCGTCCAAAGCGAGGTAAAAGTACTGTCCCGCACTATCCCAAAATTTTTCAGTAAAGCGTGACCTTAACTCGAGCGCCTCTTTTCTAAAGCGGGTAGCCAAATCATCTTTCCCTAAAAAATGGGCTAACGATGACATGGCCATTCTGGCTCGAAAGGCATATCCCTGGACTTCACAAAGGCGGATGGGCGGTCGAGCCAAAATACCATTTTCGTGCATGATAGAATCATGGGAGTCTTTCCAACCCTGATTCACAAGGCCACTCGGAGACTGCTTGGAGTATTCTAAAAATCCGTCTCCATCCGCGTCACCCCATTTCTCAATCCAAGCCATGGCCCGCAAGGCCTCGGGCCACCATTTCTTGAGCTGATCTTTGTCTAATGTCCAACGAATATATTCATGCAAGAGAATGAGAAACAGCGGTGTCGAATCCACAGAACCATAATAAGGGAGAAAGGGAACTTCACGTGTATTACACATTTCCCCTCTTCTCTTCTCATGAAAAATTTTTCCTGGCTGCTCATCAGTAAATGGATCTACTTTGCTCCCCAAAAGGTGAATCGCATATTCAATCACTCCCTTTGCGATATGCGGATACCAAGGCAACAATTGGTAAGCCGTAATCATTCCATCACGACCAAATGGGGCGCTAAACCATGGAATGCCCGCATAAGGATAAACCAATTGATTATCCTCGAGAGTCAAAAGCATAGAAATATCGGTCTGAGCATTTAATAACGATCGATTCATCATAGAATTATCTGATTCAAACTGAATCAAATCGAACTGAGATTTGGCCTTTGTGTCTCGAAGCAACTGCATTTTTTCAGCCACCGAAAGACTTTCGTAATCGTGGCCAGCAAATTGCCCATCCGTTTGAGACTCAAACGACACAATGGTCTTCAACAAAACCGTCTTTTTGGGAGGAACCTCAATACGCGTAAAATAGCCCACCAACGACGGAGACACTCGAACCTTTTCGGCCCGAAACAATCGATGCACAAAGGTCTTCCGGGTAATCCCGTCGAGACCCTGATATTGTAGGATCGAAATACTCTGCGGGCCCAGCTCTCGTTCCTCGGTAGCAAGCATTCTTCCTCGACGGGATCGAGCAAACCCCCTCACCTCAAAAACATCGTCAAACTTACCCCCTGACCATTGCTCGATCTGCAGAGAATGAGCTTCGCTATCAAAATTTTTAATCTCAACCGTCTCGTAAAAGGTATCTCGATAGAGAGTCAAAATCCTGCGTATCAAGAACGTATCTCTTGGAATTCGACCTGCACCCCCAATACTTTCAAAATCACGATTGGTCATCGAAAAGACCACTGTACTCCCCCCGAAGCGCAACTCCCGCGAAAGAGCGACGGGGCTCATTCCATTAAAAACCATCTCCCAAATGCCGAGATAGCGGGTATCGTTATAATAAACCCCCAATTCAGATCCACCTGAATACAGCCGAGGCGACTCACCTAAGGAATCCAATACTGCAAAGGATCGATCATCCTTGAGACTAATCTTGGGAATTCCGGTAAGCAGTGCGCTCGACGGGATGTATGAAATGCCGTCGATGACAATGGGAGTCTTGCCTTTTTCGGGCAACATGCCGATAGACATGGAGATAATCCTCCGCCATACGTTGAAGAGAAAAGCGCTTCTCCACCCAATCTCTGCAAGCCCTCCGACTCAACGTAGGAATTTTTTTAACCAACCGAGCGAGCACCGAAATATTTGAATGAGAAAATCCAGTCACGCCATTTTCAAGAATTTCAGGAACCGACCCACAAGGCCGCGCTAATACAGGTGTCCCACAGGCCAATGCCTCGATCATGACCAAACCAAAAGGCTCTGGCCAATCAATGGGGAAAACTAAGGCAAGGGCATTGCCTAAAAACTCGGATTTTTCTTTCTCTCCGATCTCACCGATGAACTCCACCCAACGCCCATCCACGTGCGGCTTAATGACCTCATCGAAATACTGTTGACTCGCTGCCCCCTCAATCTTTGCCGCGATCTTCAGCGGCACACCCGCCTTTCGCGCCAACTCAATCGCCAAGTCGGGTCGCTTCTCAGGACTGATCCTCCCGAGAAAGGCGAGATAATCCCCTGCCCTTTCACGAAACTCAAAGTCAGGGAGCTTGAGACCATGATAGACGGTTCTCACCCAATTCAACTGAGGGAGCGGCGCTCTTTGAGCATTACTGATGGAGACGTAATGCACGTCCGGATAGGAAAGGAAAGCACCTTGCACATCCACCCAATCCATCCGACCATGCACCGTCGTCAGAACGGGAGTGTCAACCATGCGACTCAGCGGCAACATCCAGTAATCATGATGGTTGTGAATTAAATCAAAATCAGACGCTTGCTCAGCGACTACAGAAATCATTCTCATCTGATGAGCAATCGGGTCAATCACGGAAGGCTTACGAAGTCTCAAAGCCCGGTCAATGACCGGAACGAGCTGCCCATGGACTCTTGAGTCGCCCGAGGCAAAAAGAACGACTTCGACATCCGAGGATCTCAACCCTTCGCACAAATTAAAAACGACCCGCTCAGTCCCTCCGTAGAGCTGAGGAGGAACACTCTCGAATAAAGGAGCAATCATCGCAACTCGCATCATGCCTCAGCAAGGTTGCGAATTTCAGACCAGGACAAAAAAATAGGCTTCGGGATACCTCCCGGAGCCTATTTTTAATTACTCTTAGCTTTACCGCAGAGGAAGCCGCCTCACAGCGACATCCACATTCACTCTACGCCTCTTACTTCTGTTCTACGCCAGTAGGTCCCGAAGGTCCTACGGGAGCACTCGGACTAGCTCCTGGCGTGGGCACCGCAGCTGCAGGAACAGCGTTTTGAGTTGCCGGCACAGCGCCCTCAAAGAGACTTTGCTTAGACTCGCCGCTCATGAGCGTCAAAGTCAAAGAAGTCACCATAAAGACCCCTGCAGCAATGGAGGTGAAACGGGAGAACACATTTGCCCCTCCCGAACTGCCAAACACGGTTTGGCTCGAACCAGCTAAGGAAGTGCTGATCTCAGCACCTTTCCCCGACTGAACGAGAATCACCAGAACCAAAAGAAAGCACGTGATGACATGAATGACAGTTACGAGAGTTTGCATTCTTACTTTCCTTCTTTAGCCTTCTTCTCCTGATGCTTCTTCACCATATCTTCCTGCACGTTGCGAGGAACTGGAGAATACTTCAAGAACTCCATCGTGAACTCGCCCTTACCTTGAGTAG
>CAINWE010000267.1 GCA_903854365.1 Oligoflexia bacterium | reverse complement strand
TGACTTTAGAGAGTTCAGGAGTCAATTGACTACTCAGATATTCGGATGATGACATGCCCAGCTCACTTTCCCTTACCCAGAAAATCCTTGATTGACTGTAGGATGCCTTCCTTGTTCTCGATCTTCGAGAGAATCACAGAGTCATGCTGATGGCCAAAATGCTCTTTTAAATCTTTGTAAAACTGACCCGAACCATATCTAGACTCGACTTGCCCGTAGCAAAAAACATTGCAGACTTTGAGCAAGTGACTATCCAAGATATTGAGACAAAGCCGAGTATCTTCTCCCGACCAATTGTCTCCGTCCGAAAAATGAAACGGATAAATATTCCAATCCATCGGGGGATAATCAGTTTCAATGATTTTTTCGCACAATTTATAAGCGGAGCTAATCAGCGTTCCACCCGATTCTCGAGTCTTGAAGAACGTATTCTCGTCCACTTCGCGGGCAGTCGCGTCGTGAATAATAAAACGAGTCTCGATCCCTGTGTACTGGGATCGCAACCACGTATCAATCCAAAACGCCTCAGTCCGTACGATCTCTTTCTGTTCATCACCCATGGAACCCGAAACATCCATCATATAGATGATCACTGCATTATTCTCGTGGCGCACATCAGTTTTCCAGGAGCGATAACGCATATCTCGCCTGATCGGAATAATCACCGGATTCTCTGGATTGTAAATTCCAGTAGCGATTTGCCTTCTCAGTGTCTCACGAAACGTCCTTTTGAAATGCCTCAGCGAATTCGGACCCTGATTGGCAATGCCTGTATACTTATCCGTCTTTGACTTCAGCGTATTATGTCCGCGAGGTTCGATCTTCGGGAGCGCTAATTGCTCGCCCAAAATCTCAGCCAGTTCTTGAAGGCTTAAATCCACCTCGAGCGAGTGTTGACCTGGCTGATCGCCAGCTTCACCCTCACCAGGCTGTGGATCGCCCTGCCCGATTGGATCACCAGGCTTTCCGTTCCCCTGTCCTACTCCACCTTTTTCGCGATCTCCGAAACGAAACCGAGGGATCTCGATCTGTGGCAAGGGGATCGAAACCATGTCTTTTCCCTTGCGGCCAATCATTTCACCATGAGTGACGTACTTCTTAAGATCTTGCTTAATTTTGCCTTTGACAATCGACCTAAAACGAGAGTGATCGCGTTTAATATTGTCAATCATGATCGCTTCTTCACATCTCCTCGGGCAAAAATGCTCGCCACGAAGTTCAAGACGTCCGTTGAGCAGATTTCGCAATAACCGTGATTCTTGACGAGACGGGTCTTGACCACATCAATTTTTTCCTGGGTTGTTCGGTCTACAACGTTCGACACCAACGAGGTCAATTTAATCGTATCTTTCTGATCCTCAAAAAGCTTCAACTCTAGGGCTTTATGAAGTCGTTCATTGGTCTTATAATCAAATACTCGACCTTCAATCGCTAAAGCACCGATGTAATTCATGATTTCGCGACGGAAATCATCTTTGCGACTCTCTGGAATATCTACCTTGTCTTCGATCGCCCGCATCAGACGCTCATCGGGCTCCTCATCTTGGCCAGTGTATTTATTCTTCACTTTCTCGCGCTGAGTATAAGCCTTGACGTTATCAATGTAATTCGCACAGAGTTTCGAGATCGCGTCTTCATCAGCGGAGATGGCCCGCTGAACTTCATTTTTGACAATATCTTCGTACTCCTGCTTGACGACAGCGAGCAATTCTCGGTACTCACGTCTCTTCTCATCACTCCCGATTAGGGCGTGATGCTTAAGGCCGCTTTCGAGCTCGTTCATCACCATGAAGGGATTGACGCAACCAATGTCGCCGTTTTTATCATTCACTAAGGCATTGGAAACTTTATCCTGAACATAGCGAGGACTAATGCCCTCCAGACCCTCTCGAATCGCTTCTTTGCGGAGCTCCTTCACATTATCTTCGGTATACCCAGTCAGAGTCTTACCGTCGTACAATTTGAGCTTCTGCAACAGGGAAAGATTCGCTTTTTTCGGTTGCTCAAGGCGGGTCAAGATTGCCCACATTGCAGCCATTTCGACGGTGTGTGGTGCAATATGCTTACCTTTGATTTTAATCGCATTAAAATCCTTCTCGTAGATCTTGATCTCTTCCTTCAATTTCGTAATATAAGGCACGTCAATCTTGACAGTGCGATCTCGCAGCGCTTCCATGAATTCATTATTCTGAAGCTTTTTAAATTCTGGTTCATTCGTATGCCCCAAAATCACCTCATCAATATCAGTCTGAGGAAACTTCTTCGGCTTGATTTTATGTTCCTGAGAGGCTCCTAAGAGATCGTAAAGGAAGGCAACATCTAACTTGAGCACTTCGATGAACTCAACCACACCACGATTGGCAATATTAAACTCCCCATCGAAGTTAAATGCCCGCGGATCTGAGTCCGAGCCGTATTCGGCAATTTTCCTGTAGTTAATGTCCCCCGTCAACTCAGTTGAATCTTGATTCTTTTCGTCTTTGGGCTGAAAAGTGCCAATACCGATCCGGTCCTTTTCAGACAAGATCAGGCGTTCGATTTTTACATGCTGAAGTACACGGGTAATATCACCCTGGTAGCGCTTCATGAACTCACGTTGTACATACCGGCAAGCAGGACAAAGGTCGCCCGTAATATGGACTTTGTAGCCTTTATTTCCCTTATTGAGCTCTTCCAAAATTTTAGGCCGCATCTCTTCTGGAAGAAGCTTGAGAGGCTCCTCATGCATGGGGCAGGGCATTTCGGTCTGGTTACCGAGGATATGATCTCCACCCTTCGCATCCACCCACCGAAAGGTGTAGAGTGCGCCTTCATCCTGACGAGAATAACGCTCCACACCCTTTTTTAAGAGACGCGCAATCGTTGATTTCGCAGAACCCACTGGTCCGTGCAACAAAAGGACTCGCTTTTCAGTGCCATACCCAAACGCCGCTGACTTGAAAAAGTGGACTAATTTCATAAGCTGAACATCCAGCCCAAAAACTGCGTCTTTACCGTGATCAATCGGATCATCAAAAAACTTGTATCTGACGATGTTCTTTTTATACTCTACGTAAGAGCTTGTACCCCAAGAGAGCACCATATCGTACATCCGCTGAAAAGAATTGCGGCATACTCCTGGGTTGCGTTTGACGATATCGAGATACTCAGCAAATGAGCCCTCCCAGTGAAAATTCCTAAAATCTTTGACCGAGTGGACATCCCCTAAAAGCTTATTCCAGTCCTGACTCGTTGTTTGATTTTCATTGTGCGCCATTCGCTTTCCGCCTTCCTTGAATTCAAAATCGTTTGAGCACCCTCAAGGCGCCTTTCCTAGCGCTCGTGAGTCTGAATCGGTGCATTTCAAGAACAAGTCCTATTGTGTTTTCCCGACTCTCAGAAGAACTCAGTCCCCACACTGAAGCAAATCTTCAGTCACATGGCCCTTATTTAAATCATAGCTTCAATCGAACACCTCTGTAAAGTTCACAAGATAGAATATTTTTTTGCCTCTCCTCGAAACTATTCAAATGAAGCTGAAGAAGTCAGAGTCTTTTCTAAAACTTGAAATTTAACGCAATATTTCTTAAGATCGGACCATGGATTTCATCGTTGGTGCCACGACCGATCAAGGCCGCAAAAGGTCACAGAATCAGGACAGCTTCAAGGTACTACCGGAGCTCGGACTTGCCGTCGTCGCCGACGGCAT
>CAINWE010000266.1 GCA_903854365.1 Oligoflexia bacterium | reverse complement strand
GGCTTAGACAGTCAACCTGCTCGTTTGCCGGCTGCCTTAGATGAAGAGCACGATTCTTTGGAAAGAGATTCGTTGGTGCACGAAACATTGGTGCATGAAGATCTAGGGGGGAGTGAGTTGGCTCCTGAAGATGAGGATGATGAAGATTCAGAAGGGTCAGGTAATCCGGTCAAGATGGATGCTGACCCAAGTGATTCTGACCAGGGCAACGAAGGAAGTTCGGGTGCTTCTGGGTCGGATGGACCACGAGACAGTGAAGGTGGCTCTGGTGCTGACGTCCCTGCAGGTACCTTGGCTCCTGAAGGGTCTGCAGAAGGTGCGGCTTCGAGTCCAGATCAAGATGGGCCTCGAAAGCGACATAGAAGAGCGAGGCGCGGTGGTCGTTTTAGAAAAAAAGGGCCGCCTAGGGATCAAGCGGGCGCTGCTACGCCTCAGGAAAATTACCCTGAAAACTATCATCAGCAGGTAGCAGATCCGGGGAATTCGGCCTCAGACCGGTCTGGTATTCAAGCTGAGGGGGTAACCCAAGAAGAAGGGCAGCAGGATGCTGAAGCGGGCAGACCCGAGGAAATGCCTCAGTCCCCAGGACAGGTACGTCGCGTAGTGAGTCCAGTAACGGATCGATCTGAGTTTAAAGCGCCTCGTGCTAGAGATCGAAGAATCCGTCAAAAAGCAGTCGTTAAGCCTGTTCGTGCACAGGTGAATATTCAGGACCTACTCAAAGAGGGGCAAGAGGTACTGGTACAGGTTGCAAAAGATCCGATTGCTACGAAGGGTGCCCGCTTGACCTGCCACATTAGCCTGCCAGGGCGCCATTTAGTGTGCATGCCAACCATTGACCATGTCGGTGTTTCCCGTAGAATTGAGCGAGAAGATGAGCGACGGCGCTTACGTGAGTATGTGGAGCGCAATCGCCCAAGAAACTTGGGTTTCATCGTGCGCACTGCCAGCGGTAAGCAGCAGTCAGAAAAGCGCATTAAGCAGGACATTGAGTACTTGACTCGTTTGTGGACCGAAATTAGGGAAAAAGCTGCAACCGTGACGGCCCCGGCCTTGGTCTATGAAGACTTGAATTCTGTGTTGAGAGCAGTTCGTGACTGGGTGACTGAAGAACTTGATAAGGTCATTGTTGACTCGAGATATCATCACACCGAAGTATTGCGCTTTGTGTCCCACTTCATGCCTTCTTTGAAGAATAAAATTGAGCTTTACCACGGAGACATCCCGATCTTTGATGCTTATGGAATTTCGACTGAACTTTCTAGAGCGCTTGAAAGAAAGGTGTGGCTGAAGTCCGGTGGTTATATCGTAATTGACCAAGCAGAAGCATTGGTTGCCATTGATGTGAATACCGGCAGATATGTCGGTAAAAAGAATCTTGAAGATACGATTCTTAAAACTAATTTGGAAGCCGTACAGGAAATTGCCTATCAGCTTCGGTTAAGAAACTGTGGCGGGATTATTATTCTCGATCTGATCGATATGGAACGAGATGAGAATAAGCAGCGAGTGTATCGTGCGCTCGAGGAAGCTTTGATGAGGGACCGGGCCCGACCTTCGATTTTAAAAATCTCTGAACTCGGCTTGATCGAAATGACCCGTAAGCGAACTCGAGATACGATTGTTCGAACGCTCTGTGAGTCCTGCACGCATTGCGAAGGTAAGGGATTTATTAAGGGCAAACTCACAGTTGCTTATGAAGCGATGCGAGAAATTGAGCGGACTGGCATTGAGAGAGATGTGAGCAAAATTTTAGTTCAAGCCCATCCGGATGTGATCGATATTCTAGCCATTGATGAGAGGGAAACCCTAGATCAGCTCGAGCGGCGTTATCGCAAAGTGATTTATCTCCAGGCCGTGACTGATTTCCATCTCGAGCAGTTTGAGGTGACGGCGGATAAAGTCGAGCGGGCCGAACGCTCGCAATCAGGTGATGCAAGCGCTGAAAGGGGACGTAGTCGGGGATCTGATCGAGGCCGTGACCGGGGTCGCGACCGAGACCGGGAAAGAGATCGTGAGAGAGATCGAGATTCGAATCGTTCACACGCGTCTACCCCGACGGTGATTGCACCAGTCATTATTGCGCCAGTAGCTGTACCAGTACCCGTCGTGCCGATTCAAAACGGAACGTCTGGAGTTACCCCAGCTCCGACTTCTGAAGATATAGGGAATCAGGCCTCTCAATCTTCTCAAGATGGATTTTACGACGAGGAAGATCGACTTGCTTTCTTGCGCGCGCAAGCAGCGCAGGACGCAGCTCTCGCGCGCCTCGGAAATGGAAGCGGGCATCCGCCGAGTCGGCCTTCAGGTGACAACGCTAACCGCGGCGATCGAAATGATCGTGGTGGTCAGGGTCGCCGAGGTAATCGTGGGCGCAGAGGGGGCAAGTTCAAGCGCGGTGGTGATCGCAATCGGGATCGTAGTGGCCCTAAAGCACTCGGGCCGCAGCAGTCGGGGCAGAGATGGAGCGAGGGAGGCAAAGAGTCGATCACCGGACCTTCTCAGTCTGACTCCCGTTCTAACTCCTCAGGGGGGTCGGACGAAGGCTCAGGTGGAAGTGGTGGAGATCATTCGCAGCCACCCGTGTAGCCTTGAAGTTTGCCGCCCAGCAAAGGAGTTGAAAAGTGAATTCTTCTCAGGTGAGTACCTTTCGTCTTTCGCTTCAGTTACCCGGGCGGATTTCGCTCGTGTCTCACGAGGGAGCCGCTGTAGAGATTGATCGAGATACTTTTTATCAATGGCTTTGGCATACTTGGATCGAAAAGGGTTTATTGGGTGTTCACGAGGGCACTCTTTTAACGGAAGAGGCAGCTGCGCAAGGTCTGGAGACTGAATCCTGGACGGTGGATGCGGGAGAGGCCCCTCGGCAGCGAGACTGGGTAGGTAAACAGGGCGAAGTAAGTACGGATCTCTACTTTTCCACTCTGGCGCAAGCGCAAGAGGCGGCTCTAGAATTACGGAATATTCCTCACGTGACTGTCAGTGAGGTCGAGGAGCAAAAGCCGCGAGATTGGGATGCCGAGTGGAAAGCATCGTTTTTGAATGCTGGGGCGGGTGTAGAAATTCCCCCTTTCTGGAGGGTGGTCCCGCCCTGGGTAGATGCGAAGGCGGGTTTTATAAAAATTAATCCGGGAGCCGGATTTGGGACAGGAACTCATGAGGCGACCCAACTTTGCCTTCAGGCGATCGGTGAGGTTGCGTTAACTCAGGAGGGCCGCTCTCGGGTCGAGGGCTGGCCAGCTGATGCTTTGCGCGGGATGACTGCGCTGGATTTTGGTAGTGGATCTGGGATTTTGTCAGTTGGACTCGCTCAGTTGGGCGCTCGAGTTAATGCCGTCGAGATCGATCCATTGGCGATCGATAACGCGATGGAGAATGCTCAGATTAATCACGTCCAGAGTCAAATTCAATTTTTCCGCGAGGTCCCAGCTGATCCGACTCAGTACCAAGTCGTCGTTGCGAATATTCTGCGTCCAGTTCTCATTCAATTCGCTCAGCTTTTGGTGGATCGGGTAGCACCGGGGGGTGAGCTCATCCTGTCTGGATTGATTGATACGGATGTTGAGCTGATTCGGGCTACTTATTCGCCACTGTTGGGTGGTATACGACCTCGAGTGACTGAGCGAGCCGAGTGGCGTGCGGTGATTTTCACAAAACAGAGGTAAAAAACGATCTTCATGGGGGCCTCGTTTGCGAAGAAGAACCAGGCCTTACTGTGGCGCTTGGTTTGGCGACCGGGTGGACTGGATCAAACCAGTTTTTCAATATGGGCCCGTCGGGTAGTCCCCAGTACTTTGCAATCGGGGTCAGCTCAGTGCTCACTCCCTAGACGGGGGTAGAAACAGCTGCTTGTAAACTTATCTAAACTGTACTAAT
>CAINWE010000265.1 GCA_903854365.1 Oligoflexia bacterium | reverse complement strand
TTGCTACGCTGATGGGCATTCTCCTGGATCGCTTAGGCTACGGCTACTGGACCCTAACGGCTTGGAACTATCTCAAAATCAATCTCATTCAAGGACACGCCTCTGACTTTGGAGTGTCCCCGGCATGGGATTATCTTAAAATGGGTTGGGAGCAAGTCCCTCTCGGATTGGGTGGATTCATCGGTATTTTTACTCTCGTCGGCTGGTGGACTCTGCGAACGCATCCGCTGACATGGGCCACGCTCCCCTTTGTGGGATTGCATTTCCTTATTCCCCACAAGGAATTCCGATTTCTTTTTCCTATAGTACCGGCGCTCCCTTTTCTCTGGGCGACGGCTTGGGAGAAAATTCCCTACCCCCTTTTCAATCGAGATTTGAAAAAAATTCTAGCCCCCGCCTTGATGACAGCCAACGGGGTTTTACTTCTCCTTGCTCTATTCGCTGCAGAGCGGAACTCCTTTCGATGGTTTCACTACGTAGGTTCCCACCACCCAGAAAACTTAGAAATCGCAGGACTCGTGCGTGACCCTATGATTGACGTCCTACCGATCTACTTTTTTCGGCCAAAAGAGTACCATTATTCAGAATACAAGACTGCAAACGAACTGAAGACGACGATTCAAGAAAAGGGATTTCTCCGTATTTTCCATAACCAATCCTCCCCCGAGGGGGCCCTCAAAAACTTACTCCAAGGCTGTACTCAGGAATACCAAGTCTTTCCAAATTTTTTTAAACCCCTCAACTGGAATCACTGGCTCGATCGTTCTGCTAATTGGAGCCTGTATGAGTGCCGTCGATCATCCTAGGCTAAGTATAAAACGAATCGATGATACTCTGATAGGTCGCTTCAATGACATTTCGTTTCATTTTCAGCGTAGGAGTCATCTCTCCTCGTTCGATTGAAAACTCTTTTGAAAGAACCGCAAATTTTTTGACCTGCTCGTAACTCGCTAAATTACGATTGAGCTGATCCACGTACGCCTGAACCTCTTTCACTACGGCAGGCAACACGACCCTTTCTGCTTTCACACTCCCAGATGACTTCGAGACTTCAAGCATTTTACCTTCAGTCAACGTGATCAAAGCCGAGATAAACTTTCGGCCGTCCCCGACGAGGCACACTTGACTAATGATCGGCGCAGCCTTCAGCTCTTCCTCGATATGAAGCGGGGCAACAATCTTTCCCCCGGAGGTCTTCATAATTTCCTTTTTACGGCCCCGGATTCGAGTCACACCCTGCGCCGTTGTTTCAGCCAAATCTCCCGTATGCAACCATCCCTCGGCATCAATCGTCTGGGCAGTCGCCTCTGGATTTTTAAAATACCCTTTAAAAACGCTCCGTCCCCGGGTCAACACCTCGCCGTCCTCTGCGATTTTGACTTCAATCCCCCGCACGGTAGAGCCTACGGACCCCGCTTGATCCTTACCCTTTTCGGTCATAAAGATAATTGCCGTTGATTCAGTCTGTCCAAAGACCTCCAAAATTTCACAACCTAAAGAATGAAACCACCGAGTCACGTGAACCGGGAGCACAGCGGCTCCTGAAGCCAGTACCGTCGCACGCCTCAATCCGAGAGCAGTTCTCACTTTACTCAAGACCAGTCGATCTGCCAAGATCCACTGCGCGCGATCAATATCCCAAAGATTCTCCAGCAAACTTAGCCCGGGCCGTTTTAGCACCCACACTGAACGCCCACTTTGCCAAGACTTTTTTATGAGGTTTGGACTCATCGATTTTACGATTCACCCCTTCCATCATTTTTTCCCAGAGGCGCGGAACACAAAGAAGCAACGTCGGCTCCGCCAGCGGGAGCTCAACAGAGACATTCTCAAAGCTCGAGGCAAAACTCACCATATACCTAAGACAAAGCCCGCCACACAAATTTTGAATCTTTTCAGCGATGTGACAAAGAGGAAGAAACGAAAAAAGGCTTCCTTCTGATGACACCAAACCCCAATGCGCCAGCCCGTGATCTGCCGTGTACACGAGATTATCTTGCGAAAGCAGAGCACCTTTGGGACTACCGGTCGTACCCGAAGTGTAAATCATAAAACCTGGGGCATTCGGGTCTAATGCATCGAGATAATCCTGAAAGGTTTTTGCACCCGGAGCAGAGGCTAATCTTTTGCCCTGTGCTAGAGCCGTTTCGTAAGAAATCGCTTTTGAAGAAATCGACGTGTCACCATCAAAAACGATGAGCGTTTCAACACGGGCGGGCAATCCAACTCCCCCAGCACTCCCTGAAAGCTTGTCGTAGTAAGCCTTATTTTGAACAGATAAAAACCGGCTCTCGGTATGTTCCAAAATATAGTGAATGTCTTTTTGAGTAGAGTTCGGGTAAATTCCGGCAGATTTCGAACCAATCAAAACTGCTGCAAGATCCATGTGGACCCATTCCGGACAATTATAGGACAGGATTGTACCCACATCATTCTGAGTCATGCCTTTGGACTCAAGAAAGAGTGCTAACCAGTAAACGCGATCACGATACTCTTGAACTGTTATCGGAACCCATTCTTGCCCCCGACGAAACCTCTGTCCAACCGCGTTCGGTTCCGAATCTGCCCAATCAGCCAAACGATGCAACAAAGTAGTCATTTTTTCCTCCCGCGCCATAATCATCAGAAATAGCGGGAAGAGGCGAAGCGTGTCAAACCTAAATCCGAATCAGTTGGGCATTATTCCGTTACGCGGCCGGTTGATTCAAGTAGGATTCCAAGGGCTTAATCGAAAAAACGGCCTCCAAAATCTCTTCGACTGTCTCTACCCAGACGTAGCTCAACTGATTTCTCACCTCTTCGGGCACTCGAACGAGATCTACCTCATTTTTCTTGGATAGAATCACCGTTTTCACTCCTCCGCGGTGGGCTGCTAAAATCTTTTCCTTGATTCCACCCACAGGCAATACCACTCCGCGAAGAGTAATTTCCCCGGTCATGGCCAAAGTCGGCGAAATCGCCTTATTAAGAACCAGAGAAGCGAGCGCTACAAAAAGCGTGACGCCAGCGG
>CAINWE010000264.1 GCA_903854365.1 Oligoflexia bacterium | reverse complement strand
TGCATAGGACTGCACCATTTTTTCTAGACTGAAGGTTTCTCTGAGGTAAGCGGTCTGCTCCCAAAGGTTTTGATAGTAAGTCG
Organism: Oligoflexia bacterium; assembly: GCA_903854365.1. Classification (GTDB taxonomy): domain Bacteria; phylum Bdellovibrionota; class UBA1018; order UBA1018; family UBA1018; genus CAINWE01. The sequence goes on along the minus strand of CAINWE010000264.1, from coordinate 1,839 downwards.
GCTCTGGCTCGCGTTTTTGCTCGGTTTGAATCTGGCTTTGAATTTGACCTTGAATGTGATGAATGAGGCTGCTGAGTTGTTGCGCCGCTTGATCTGGATTTTGTAATGGGAACAGATGAGACCAAGGCGCGAGGGCTTGATGGCCCGGGATGTCTGATAAAAAGGCTGGCCGCCCCGACCCCAAAGCTTCCAGTGGAGCTAGCGGGAGTCCTTCAAACTCGGATCCAGAGATCAAGAGATGCGAGGCGTAAATCCAAGCTTCAGGGGTTGTGGTAGGACCTAAGAAGAAAATTCGATCGGCGAAGCGAGTTTGTGGGAGTTTGGGCAATCCCTGCATCGAGTCTTGGATGGGTCCTCGGATCGGTACTTGGGTCGGCCCGACAAAAAGCAGAGAGGTTTGAGATTTTTCGTTTTCGCTCAACGCTTCCCAGAGTCTTAAGACGTGGGTTTGGCCTTTTTCTTTTGAAATTCTCGCGAGGCATAAAATCCAAAAGTCTTGGGATTGTTTGAGGAGACGATTGCGCAGCGAGGATTCTTGAATCGTCTGAATTAAATCGATGCGGTATTGCACCGAGTGGAGGCTCGGGTTGGCTGGAAAGCGGGTGCCATTGACCACGACTTGGGTCCGGCGGCGGTCGACGCCCAGTTCGTGGTAGCGGTCCCTGACGGCGTCAGACACGGAGCAAAGCTGATCTGGAAATAGCGAAAAAAATCTTTCGTAACGGGCATATTTTCTGCCGACCGTTTTTCCGAATTTTTCGAGGTGGACCCAGGTATGTTGGGAGTGGATGAGTTTGACCTTTCCAAAGCTCCACCATTTGGCAAAAACTCCATAAATCAGCGCATTGAGGTCGTGAGTGTGGAGGATGTGAATGTCCGTTCTAAAAATGAATTGGATTATTTTTATGACCGCTAGGAGCGAGAATCCTCGCTGCTTTTTGAAGGTAACAACCTCGATCTGATTCGCTTGGAAGAGCGGGAGGAGTTCTGCGGTTGTAGGCGTTTCATCGTAGGCAAAAATATAGGCTTTGGTTTTGCGCCTGACGGCCCCCTTCCACTGAGCTGGCGTGAGCTGGGACCTGTGGGGCTCGCTCGAGTGGAGGCCGGAAGCGAGGTGGAAAATCATTTTCTCCAGGCCTCCGATGCCGAGAAATTGAGTAATCATCAGGACTCTGAGCTCTGAGGAGTTTTGAGTACGCGTGCGCCAGCGGGAGGGCAAAATGGCCACGAGGTAAATCGCCAGAATGAGGGGGCTGCAGACGAAGAACCAAAGGGTGGAGGTTTTGAATAGGGGCCGGACCAATAAGGCGATGAGGCACAAAACTCCGCTCGTGAGGAAGGATCTCCAGAGAGCTTTTGCTGGAATGGCCTGATGCCAGGACCATTGGAGCCTGGATTTGAGGTAATGGAGTGCAGAAGTGCGGATCAAAAGGTGAGTGACGATGAGAGTGACGAGAGCGCCGTAGGCTCCGAGGTGTCGCGCCCCGATGATGCCCACGATTAACGAAAATGCCGCAAAAAAAAGCGAGTTCTTCAGTGACCATCGTCCGTCGCCCAGAGCTCGTTGCACGGCGTCGAAGGGCACAATTAAGCAAAGGTAGTCCAACGAATAGACTCTCAAATAGGGAATGGCCGCCTCGTAGCGGGCGGTAAATAGGAGATGGATGATGGGCTCAGCGAAAGTGGCCAAACCGATGACCGCCGGAATGATATAGGTGCCGAGTTCCTCCACGGCATCCGCATAAAGTTGTCGGGCGCGGTGAGGTTCAGATGGACTTGCAAGCTCGACGGTCAGCTGGGGGATTAAAAGCCGGTTGATGGACTGCTCCAAGAGGAGTA
>CAINWE010000263.1 GCA_903854365.1 Oligoflexia bacterium | reverse complement strand
GTTTTTGACGGAAAAGTCCATTGTCATCGCCGCCATGTAGCCGGGAATTTTTTCATGCTTAATGGTGGCGTGATGAGAGTCCGTCCAAGGATTGGCTCGTAGTTCCAATGATTCTGACATTGGCGAGAACTGACATTTTCTTGTCTTGCGGATGAGGAATGGTTTTGGTGCGGAGAAAGTTGAGTAGAATGGCCTGGTCCGAGAAAGTCCATTCGCCCATTTCGGGAATCATCAAGGTTCCGCTTTGGGCTGCAAGAATTTGTTCAGTGAGGCTCTTCCCTTGCTGCGCCACTAAGAAAGGACAGGCAGAACGCGCACCGTTGGAATGAATCCAGCGAGCGATGGCTCCTTTTCCGCTGCCGCTGCCGCCCAAAACGAGCACTGGCGCAGCATCTGCTTGCACGGCAAGCAGGGCTAGACGACGCTGGCTAGCGGGTATGAAATGAACCATTTCCATAATTTATCTAACTTCCCAACAGACTAACTTAAAGAGATGTTATGCCACTGAATGTCTTACGCCTAGGTGCCAATGCCCCAGGTCTTAACGCCACGCACTATGGGTGTCAATAGAATTTTAGTTCCTGAAAGCCCGGTGAGGGCTACTAGACAATGAAGCAAATTGTATGCGATGAAGGTTCCAATGAAAACTTTTTTTAGGTTCGATCGGACTCTACGAATACTACTGCTTTCGTTTAGTTTTTTGATGGCGGAGGGATCGTTTGCGTCTCCTAATAAAATGAAAATTGGTCTGGTCCTCGACAAAGGGGGAAAAGACGATAAGTCTTTCAATTCAGCTGCCTATCAGGGCGCGATGAGAGTCAAGGAAGAGTTAAAATCTTTCGTCAAATACGTAGAAGCGACTGATGACAATGCTTTTGAATCTTTGCTTCGGTCGTTTGCTCAGAAAAAAACCTTTGATTTGATTATTTCGATTGGCGTCTCTCAGGTTGACTCGATGAAGAAAGTCGCAGCACTTTTTCCGGCTCAAAATTTCGCTATTGTCGACGGCGTCGTGGAGGCTCCTAATGTAAGATCTCTCGTTTTTCGTGAGCAAGAAGGTTCTTATTTAGTAGGAGCTATTGCGAGTATGACGACACCTCCAGATAGTAGCGGAACGATTAAGGTAGGATTCATTGGCGGTATGGATATTCCTTTGATCCGCCGTTTTGAGCTTGGATACAGGGCCGGAGCCGAGGATGAGGCGAAACGAAATCGAAAAAAAATAAAAATGATTTCTAACTATATTGGCATCACAGCGGATTCTTGGAATAATCCTGCAAAAGCAAAAGAACTCGCCGTGTCCCAATATGACTCAGGAGTTCAGGTTATTTTTTCTGCAGCCGGTGCCTCGAACTCAGGACTTTTCGATGCAGCCGAGGAAAAAAGGAAATTTGCAATTGGGGTCGATTCTAACCAAAATTGGGTAAAGCCGGGAAGAATTCTAACGAGCATGGTCAAGCGGGTCGATGAAGCCGTTTACCGCTCTTGTAAAGATGTGGCCGATTCAAAGTTTAAAGGGGGAGTCTATCAGTTTGGCTTGGAAGATCGTGGAGTCGATTATTCGCTGGATGACAACAATCGGGCATTGTTGACTCCAGCCATGATTGCTCGGATCGAGGAATTGAAGCAAGAAATTATCTCGGGCAAAGTTCAAGTTCCCGATTATTATAAAAAGCGCAAATGACTCCAGCTATTGAATTTAAGAAGCTTAATAAATCGTTTCAGGGTGTTCAGGCCAATGTTGATATTTCGTTCAAGGTCAAGAAAGGGTCAATCCACGCCATTATTGGCGAGAATGGTGCTGGCAAGTCGACTGCAATGAAGATTCTTTACGGAACCTATCCTCCGGATCGAGGAGAGATTTGGATTCACGGCAAGCTCTGGGGTGGGAGAATGAAGCCCTGGAGTTCTCCGTTGGATGCGATTCGCTGCGGAATAGGCATGGTTCACCAACATTTTATGCTGAGCGCACCTCACACAGCTCTCGATAATATTTTGTTGGGCGTGGAGACCTCGCATCCATTTTTTTCGTTTCTACCTAAGCCGCTGCGGCCGATTTCAAGGGAGCATGCGCGGGCAAAATTGGATCGGATTGCCGATCAATACGGGCTGAAAGTCGATTGGGCGGCTAAGGTGGAGACCTTGTCTGTCGGAATTCAGCAAAGAATTGAGATTTTAAAGCTGCTGTATCGAGATGCGGAGATCCTCATCTTGGATGAGCCGACGGCAGTGCTCACTCCCCAAGAAACGAGCGAGCTTTTTGTGCAGCTCAAGCGACTTTGTCAGCTGGGTAAAACCGTGATCATCATTACACATAAGCTGAAAGAAGTGATGAGTATCGCAGATGATGTGACCGTATTTCGCGCAGGGAGGGTCGTGAGCGAGTGCAACATTGCTGCGACCAGCATTGAAGATCTGGCAACCTTGATGGTAGGACGCAAAGTTAAACTTCAGGCTGAGGCGCCGCCGCCGCCTTTGACAAAAGAGTCCGTGCTTCACGTGAACGGTGTGAGTCTATCCTCGCGAGGTGGTCTCAAAAATTTAAATTTCGAGGTGAAGTCGGGTGAAATTGTTGGGATTTCGGGTGTGGAAGGAAATGGTCAAGCAGAATTGCTCCAGATCCTGCTGCATCCTCGAGATTACTCGGCAATCATGACAGGGTCTGTGAACATCTTGGGTAAAAATACCGCTCGCCTGTCGACTGAACAGGTGAAGGAACTCGGGGTAGGTGTCATTCCAGATGATCGTCTACGAGATGGTTTACTTTTGGATCGCCCGGTTCAGGATAACTTTCTCTTGGGCCTTCAACGACGAAAACCATTTAGTCGTAACGGGATTTTATCTTATAAGCAGTTGTCCCAAGAAGTGACTCGCGCCATCGAGGAATATGATATTCGGCCGCCTCTTTTGGAGGCGCAAGCTCGCGGTCTGTCGGGAGGCAATCAACAAAAAATTGTGATCGCTCGAGAGTTTAAGTATTCTCCGAAGTTTCTCATTGCTTCTCAGCCGACTCGAGGAGTTGACGTCGGAGCAATTGAGTTTATTCATAAAAGAATTTTGAGAGCAAGACAAGAGGGGAGCGGGGTTCTCCTGATCTCATCCGAATTAGACGAGATCCTTGCGTTGTCAGATCGCATTTTAGTGATGTTTGATGGAAAAATTTTAGCGGAGTTTAAGCGCGGAGAAGCTACTGAAAAGGCCTTAGGCTTGCGTATGGGCGGTGCCCCCAGCTGAACTGCTCCTGGGGTTTGATTTCTGCTTCGGTCTTTGGATGGATTTTTAGAGGAAATTGTTGATGAGACTTTTTAAAAACCTATCTCAGTTTATTAAGCCGATCATTTCTGTACTTTTTGGCTTAGGGCTGGGGCTATTAGTCACTCAGATCGCTGGAGAAGATCCCTGGAACGTATTGGGCATCTTAGTGAGAGGCGCGTTCGGTTCTAAATATGACTTTGGGATGACGCTTTTTTATACGACCCCCTTGATTTTTACCGGCTTGTCCGTGGCATTTGCGTTTCATTCCGGGTTGTTTAATATCGGGGCAGAGGGGCAGTTAGTGATGGGTGCATTGGCTGTGGCTGCAGCAGGTATCCATTTTCAAAGCCTTCCGTCATTTGTGGCCCCTTTCTTAGGGATTTTGGTAGCGGTGATCGGCGGCGGCATTTGGGGGGCAATCCCTGGTTGGTTACGAGCTCGTCGCGGTAGTCACGAAGTAATTAACACGATCATGTTAAACTTTATTGCTGCGGGATTGGCAAGTTGGGTCACTCTCTATTTGCTCAAAAATCCAGACTCTCAAAATCCAGAGACCGCAGCGGTTGCGCCTCAGTACTTGATCGGTCAGTTTAGTTTTTTTGAGGGCGCGCCAGTCAGTATGGCTTTGTTTCTAGCGCTGGCTGCGGTGGGGGTAGTCTGGTTCATTCTTTGGAAAACCGTTTTGGGCTTTGAGATTCGAGCCGTCGGACAGAATGAGGCTGCCGCCCGCGCCGCTGGAATTGACGCGGCTAAGATGCGGATGATTGCCATGGCGATTGCTGGGGCTCTCGCTGGGATGGTGGGGATCGGCGAAGTCCTCGGAAATGCCGATCGATTTCGAGTTAATTTTTCTCCGGGGTATGGATTCACTGGGATTGCAGTTGCACTTTTGGCGAGAAATCGTCCCTTTGCGATCATCGCTTCAGCTCTCTTGTTTGGTGCCCTGCATAAGGGAGCCACCGACCTCGATTTAGAGACTGAGAACGTGACTCGAGACCTGGCTCTCATTCTTCAAGCGTTGGTGATTCTCAGTGTTTCGGCAGATGGTATCTGGGGCTGGCTTGGGGAGCGCTCCCGAGTGCGGAACAAAAAGCAGTGGGTCAACTCATCTCTGAAGTCAGAGATTGGCGAGAGTCAGAATTAAAAGAGGAGGGTAGAATCATGATGGAATTTCTTTCCGGCGCAGTTCAGGTCATTGAGTCGACCTTTCGAGTTTCGACTCCTCTTTTGTTTGCCGCCTTGGGCGGTCTCTTGAGCGAACGTTCAGGGGTGGTCAATATTGCTCTCGAGGGAATGATGATTATCGGAGCTTTTGGTGCTGCCGTGGTCGCTCTGGGTGCCCATTCTCCGATTTTGGGTGCATTTGGAGCGATTCTCTGCGGTGCAGTTTTCGCTCTGCTCTATGGATTCTTTGTAATTGAGCTGAAGGCCGACCAGATTGTGGCTGGGACCGCTTTCAATATGTTGGCGGCTG
>CAINWE010000262.1 GCA_903854365.1 Oligoflexia bacterium | reverse complement strand
GGTTTTAGGTTTCAACCTTATTCTGTGCAAGCTATTTTCTTAAAAAGATACTAGAAAAAAGCCACTTTTCAAATGGTTTATTGTTCGCTGTGCTAAATCTGACGAATTTTTGAGGCTTGGCCTACGCGAGTGCGTCTTCAATGAGTGTGGGGGAAACGTCGGGAGCTGGCACTAAATATCGAGATCCCTTTTTCCCAAACCAAAGTCGGACGTCCATTTCTAAGCCGGCGCCGTGCATATAATTGTACACGGCCTTGCGGAGTCCTTCTCCTAGGAGATCGTGATCGCAGCCGGTCGGGTCTTCAAAGGCTAGGTCATTTCTAGCGAATGTCACCTGAGGTTCCGGTAGCAAGCGAACCCCGAAACGCTCCGGATTTTTGCCGATTTCGCTGTGAGCGGTGACTGAAAACCGGTGCCAATAGGCGGATTGGATACATCCCATTGAAAAAAGTTGACGCACTCTTTCCAGAGAGTCTACGGTCTCTTGTGCGGTCTGTGTTGGAAATCCATACATTAAATAGGCGTGCACCATAATGCCCGCATCGGTAAAAGCTCGCGTGACCCGTGCCACTTGTTCGACTGTGACGCCCTTGTTCATGGATTTGAGCAGGCGGTCAGATGCGACTTCTAGGCCTCCGCTAATGGCGACACATCCCGAACGGGCTAAGAGTTGAGCAAATTCTGGTGTGAATACTTTTTCAAATCTGAAGTTGCCCCACCAAGTCACGGTGACATTTCGGGCAATGAGGCGTTCTGCGAGCCCGCGTAATGTGGCTGGAGGAGCTGCCTCATCAACCAAGTGAAACCCGCGCTCGCCGGTTTCTGCGATGATTTCTTCGATGCGGTCGACCAAGAGATCAGCAGAAGCAGGATCGTAGCGGCCAATATAATCCAGGGAAGTGTCGCAGAAGCTGCATTTTTTCCAATAGCAGCCATGCGCTAGGGTGAGTTTGTTCCAGCGTCCGTCGGACCAAATCCGGTGCGTTGGATTGAGCATTTCGAAAATAGATAAATAGCGGTCGAGAGGTAAGCCCTCATACGAGGGAGTGCCTGTGTCACGATGAGGAATATCGTGCAGGGATGCATGGCTGACGAAAACGACTTGATTTTCAACACGACAAAAAGTGCGAAATAGGTCTGTTTTGGGTCGTTCGCCTTGAAGATGTTCTAGAAGGCAGAGGAGCGGTTTTTCACCGTCATCCAGAGTAATAAAATCCACATAATCAAAAACGCGAGGGTCTGAGAGCTGCCTGAGTTCTGTATTGACGTAGCCGCCTCCTAGAAAAATCGGAGTTTGAGGGGAAATTTCTCGAATTTTTTTTGCAATTCGGAATGCACCATACACATTTCCTGGAAAAGGTACAGTGAGTCCGACGGCGTCGGGGCGATGTTTTTTGAAATGGCCTTCGACGATCTGCTCTAAGATCTGATCTACTAACGTAGTAGATTGGCTCAGAGCCTGGAGGAGTGGGTCGAAAGTCGGCACGCTAGCGGCGAGTTTTTCGCCGTAGCGAGAGAGTTCAAATTTCGGGTCTATTGCTTGACGAATGACATCTGCGAGGTCGTCGAGGTAGAGGCTGGCTAAAAATTTGGCTCGATCTTGAATGCCGAGAGCGCCAAAGGCCCAGGCGAGAGGGTCCGGATCATCGGGGGACATTCCTTCTTGGGCTGCTGCGAAGCGGGGCCCCTCGGGCAGGAAAGTTCGGGTCACGATTCTCCAAGCCAGGGAAGGGTTTTTGCCTTGGAGGAATTCGATCACCGGTTCTACCGTACTGAGATAAGTTTCGTAGTTTTCGAGGAAGTAAGAGAGTGTTGCGTTTGGGTGGGGTAGAGGTTGTGGGTGCAACTGATGATGAATTTGGGCAAGTGTTTCTGTTGAAAAAAGCTGGAGTGCGAGTTCGATTGCTGGGTCCGCCTGGACGACTGGATATCCATGTTTTTTGAGGAACCCAGTCAGGTAGGCTGTGGCCGGGTAGGGGGTGTTGAGCTGAGTCATGGGGGGGGTGAGCAGCAGGACTTTCATTTCGGCAACATAGATATCATTTCCGACGATAATTATCCATTATAAGTTGTGGCGGGATTCTTCTAGATGTGGGATGAACAGGATATGTTATCGATCGTACAGGAAGTTTTTCGACCCCAGTCCAAAATCAAGCGTCTCGCTCACCTGAGTGGAAGGGCACATTCTGAGACCAAATACTTGGCTGGGCGTCACTCTCGATTGGAGGAGTTTCTCCGTCTTTTTAGGATCTTCATTGAATTTTTTCGAGGGATGCGAGCTCTGCATCGCGTGGGTCCAGCGGTGACGGTTTTTGGATCTGCTCGATTTAGAGAGGGGCATCCTTTTTATGACCTCGGGGTCAAAGTAGGCGACGCTCTTGCGAAAGAAGGCTATACCGTCATGACCGGGGGAGGCCCAGGCATTATGGAGGCGGCGAATCGGGGCGCAAAATTAGCTGGGGGTAAGAGTGTTGGGTGTTCGATTGTGCTCCCGCGGGAACAGCAGCCCAATCGCTTTCTGGATCAAGTCGTTACGTTTTATTACTTCTTTGTTAGAAAAGTGATGCTCGTCAAATACTCCTACGCTTTCGTGATTCTGCCGGGGGGTCTGGGTACTTTAGATGAGTTGAGTGAAGCGATTACATTGATTCAAACCGGTAAGCTCTATGATTTTCCAGTAATTATCATGGGTAAAGACTACTGGAAGGGCTTCTCGGATTGGCTTCAAAACACGGTCATCCAAAGCGGCGCGACGACTCGTGAAGAGTTGCACTTTGTTCATTTCACAGATGACCCTCAAGAAGTGATTCAGCTCATCAAAAAAACAACCGAAGGCATCGGAGTTCAGGTTTTGAGTCCAATCTCCTGAAGTCTCTGGTGGAGATATTGCTCCGCGGTGAGTTCTGGGCTGAGGTGAACCTCGCCTCTGGGGTGGAGAAACAAAGGCATCGAATAGCGCGAGGTGCGAGCCTCTTGGTCGATCGGGTTGATCACTCGGTGGGTCGTGGATTTGTAATGCCCTCGCGTGGCGAGCTGGAGCATGTCTCCGGCATTGACAATGATGTTTCCGGGATCGCAGGCGACGGTGATCCAACGGCCCTGAGCATCTTTGACTTCGAGTCCGGGTGCGGTAGCCGCAGGTAAAAGAGTAATTAAATTAATATCTTCATGGGCGGCAGCACGAACAGCTCCTGCTTCGAGACTGTCTGGCAGTGGGGGATAGTGTAAAATTCTGAAGAGCGTAGACTCGCTCGCCCGAATCATTTCAGACAGCGGCATGGAGAAATGTCGTTTGACATCAGCGGGAGTTTCTAACTCGAGCCAGGTCAAAAGTTTCGTGGCCATCTCAATGAGGAGGCTTCGCAGTTGGAGGGTTGAGTCGGTGATCAAGTTCAGGG
>CAINWE010000261.1 GCA_903854365.1 Oligoflexia bacterium | reverse complement strand
TTACTTTGGCAGTTTTGATTGTTAATCCAGAACTTCACATGCCGATGTTCACCCAGTTTGTCGACGGCGGGGGGCCGATCGTACCAGGTAAGGTTTTTCCATTTGTCTTTATTACAATCGCTTGCGGAGCGATTTCAGGCTTTCATTCGTTGATCGCCTCAGGGACGACACCTAAGATGATCGACCGTGAGTCTGATTGTCGGATGATTGGGTATGGAGCTATGCTGTGCGAAGGCTGGGTGGGGTTGACCTCTTTGATCGCCGCATCCGCTTTGTTTCCAGAGGATTATTTTGCAATTAATGTCAGTCCCGAGAAGTTGGTAGAGATGGGGATGACTGTTGTGAATTTGCCGGAGCTCGCAGAGCAGGTCGGTGAGTCAGTCGCTGGGCGCTCAGGAGGGGCGGTCTCGCTCGCAGTGGGAATGGCACAAGTGTTTTCGAACCTACCCGGGCTGAAGCATTTGATGGCGTATTGGTATCATTTCGCTATTCTTTTCGAAGCTTTGTTTATTTTGACGACGATTGATTCTGGTACTCGGGTAGCTCGATTTTTAGTTCAAGAGTTTTTTGGTAAATTGAAGCCAGAATGGGGTCGGCCGGATTGGTTGCCGGGTAACTTGCTCTCGACTACGCTGGTTGTTTTTGCGTGGGCAGGGTTCATTTGGACGGGGAATATCTCAACGTTATGGCCGCTTTTTGGTGTTGCTAACCAGTTATTGGCTTCGATTGCATTAGTCGTGGGAACGGTTTGGCTCATTCAAAGTGGAAAAGCGCGTTATGTTTGGGTGACCTTAATACCGCTGGTTTTTGTCGCGGTGACTACTTTGACTGCTGCATTTGAGACTGTTTTTCAAAATTTTCTCCCGTTGGCGCAGAAAGGGCATGCGACGCTCGCTTACTTGAATTCGGGCATTATTTTTCTTATGGCGGGTGGATTAATTGGGATGCTCGGGTTGGCTTTGGTACAGGCAGTGCAGATCTTCAAGAAAACGGAAGGAAGTACTGCCTATGTTAAAGGATATCGTGAATCGGAAGTTAGTGACCACGGATCCGTCAGCTAAAGTTTCTGAGGTTGCTAAGCTGATGGCGCACCATGATGTGGGTTGCGTGATTGTTGTAGAGAATAAAAAAGTAAAGGGAATCATCACTGATCGAGACATCGTGACTCGGTGTTTGGCGAAAAATATTTCCCCAGATGAGTGCGTCCTGAGTTCAGTGATGACTGGGACGCCCGCGACGGTCCGAGAAATGGACGGGATTTTTGATTGTATCGAGACAATGAGGAGCGCAAAGGTTCGACGGGTGCCTGTGGTCGATCGCTCCGGTGACCTGGTGGGGATCGTTTCGTTTGGTGATCTTTTAGCGGTTCTGAGTAAAGAGTTTGCAGAGCTGACAAGGAGTACTGTCCCTCAGGTCACTAGTTCAGAGTTTGAGAGAGAAGTGGCTTAAGGCTATCTCTATTGTGGTGGATGACTTTCTAGGGCTTGCTACTGCTAGGAGCAGGCAGGGTGGCCTTGATTTTTACCAGGATTTCTTTCAGTAAAATCATGAGGTTCTTCCGATCTTCGGGCGCGATTCCACTAAATTGGATTCCGAGATGTCGAATTGCAGTTTTTGTCTCGAGATCGAAATCATCTCGGATTCTGCGAATGGTGCCTCGTAGAGCGATGGGGTTAGGGAAAAGAGCCTTTGCTTCGAGCGTCATGGGAAGGTCTTCTTTGAGGGCAAGTTTTAGGCTGGCGGGCTTCTCTGTGAAGATCATGATCCCTTCAGGGCTTAAGTCTTCCACCTCTAAAAGTGTGTTTGCTCCGTGAATATCTGCAGTGATTTTTAACGCAAAAGTTTGAATTAAATGAATCGAGGGAATTCTCGGAAAACGTCGGGTATAAGTAATCGAGGGTTCTCCGTTTTTTTGAATATATTCCGTTAATTCGGTGAGTTGGGGTTCAATTTTTTGGAATTGTAACCCCATTGAAATTTCTGCGGGCGTTGCTTCTTTGATGATTTGGGCGGGGAGGACTAAGTTGAGCGGAGTCGGAGATTGGATTGAGAGAGTGACGGATCCGATTTTGCCGTGGTGCTTGTCGGCATCGAGCGGGGCCCAGGGGAGTCTTTCGATGCCTGTCTCGGAGATTTTCTTTTTTTCAAATTTCAGAGAATAGTGTTGTTCGTCGGTATCTAGGGTGAATGTGAAGCTTCCTCGAATAAACATAATTTAAGTATATCAGACTGGAGCGTGCCGTAAAGTTTTTCAATCTATTACTTAAGTTGCGACAAATGTCTAAGCGTTAAAGGATTTAAGATAAAAATACACTTCGGTCGCTTTTGATTCACTCCGTAAAGGACCTTGTCCTTCTTTTTTATGTAAAGTTTAATCGGTTTCCCGAAGCGTCCACTGAGGGTAATTGTATAGTCGGCGAATTTAAGGATTTCTTTTTGAAGCTGGGGGTCTAGTTCGACCG